>JAOZLQ010000025.1 GCA_029934755.1 Desulfuromusa sp.
GTTTCACGCACCATGCGGCGGATATTTTCATTACGGCGTAAACGACGGGGACGATAACTTGGGAAATACATAAGGGGCTCCCTTAATATGAGGGGACTGAATTTAATTCTGTCCCCGGAGTTTCCAGATTCTGGTTCTATTCGAAATTTTTATAATACTCAACCATCGCGACAGCCAACGCATCCAAAGTCCATTGTTGCGGCTCCAGTGCAACCTCAAATCCGTGCTTACGAATCGTTTCTGATGTCTGCGGACCGATGGAAAACAACTTGGTTTGTCCCAACAATCCAGGCAGGCAGGCACCCACCATTTCAAGCAAATTTTCAAAGGTCGATGATGAACTGAAACAGATGGCATCAAGGGTTTTCATTGCCAGAAGATCACGAATTCGATCTCCATTCCCCTCGGGCATAATCGTCCGGTAAGCAACCGGTGCAATCACCTCTGCCCCGGCAGCCTGCAAGCTGTCGACAATCAGGGGACGCACAACCTTGGCTCGCGGATAGAGGATTCTTTTCCCCTTGACTCCATATTGCAAAAGTTCTGCAACCACTCCTTCAGCACGATGATCGGCAGGAATCAAGTTGGGTCGAATACAATTTTGCTCCAGCGCTTTTGCTGTTTTTGGACCCACAGCAACGATAAAGATATCAGTCAAAGTGCCGATATACTGGCTGGTTTCATGCATCCGCTCAAAGAGTGCCTCAACACCATTGACCGAGGTGAGAATCAAAATATCAAATTCATCCAGATCCCGCAGCACAAAATCTAGCGGCGCGTAACTTTCGGGGGGAACAATTTCAATCGTTGGGATACAGATTCCCGTCCCACCCTGCTGTTCAAGCAGGGAGACAAACTCAGCTGCTTGAGCCTGTGGCCGAGTGATCAAAAATCGTTTGTCGGTTAAAGGCAACTTTGTGGTCAAAATCAATCCTCACTACTATTAAAAGTATCACAACCATAAACTTCGTTAAGAATTTCAGCGGCCCCTTGAGACAATAATTCTTTTGCCAAAGCGACCCCGGTTTCAAACGCCTGGTCAACATGACAAGTCATGGTTTCCTTCAACATTTTCTGACCAAGAACATCAGACACCAACCCGGTTAACTCCAACTGGTCGCCAGCCACCGTTCCAAAAGCTGCAATTGGAACCTGACAACCACCTTCAAGGGTCGCCAACACCGCACGTTCTGCAGTCACTGCGTAAGAGGTTGGCAGATGGTTAAAAAAATCGATTAGATCATTGGTGACGCTATCATCAAGACGACTCTCCAACCCTAAAGCTCCCTGCCCAATCGCAGGAAGGCAGATTTTCGGATCAAAATATTCGCCAATCTGTTCAGCGAATCCAAGCCGATGCATCCCTGCAGCCGCCAGCACAACAGCATCAAGGTTGTCTTCTTTAAGCTTCGTAATCCTGGTTTGAACGTTACCGCGGATATCAACCATTTCCAGATCGGGTCGGAAATTCAGCAGCTGCGCCTTGCGGCGTAAAGAAGAGGTACCGATTCGCCCCTGCTGGCGGATTTCAGAAAAACTTTTACAACCTTCCTTCAAAACGACGATATCACGTGGATCTTCACGCTCCGTGATACAGCGCAATCCAGTACCATCAGGAAAAAAGGTTGGAACATCTTTCATCGAGTGTACCGCGATATCAATTTCGTTACGCAGCATCGCTTCCTGGATCTCTTTGACAAATAACCCTTTACCTCCGACCATCGCCAGCGGCACATCAAGAATTTTGTCGCCTTGTGTTTTAATTTTAGTCAGGGTGACCTCCAGATCGGGATAACGTTTTTCCAGCTCATCCTTCACCCAATTCGCCTGCCAAAGGGCTAAAACACTGGCACGTGTGCCGATTCTTAAGGTACGAGTTGCCATAAAATCTCCTTTAATATTCATTGTTTTATTTTTTAGGATGAGTCTTCTGCTCAGCTAAACCAGGCAGGTCGAACAAAGTTCGGACGGTATCAAGATAAAGACTACTATCATCACCGGTACTCGTTTGCTTTAGAACATGAGTCGGATGATGCAAAATTTTGTTGACGATAGCACTGGTCATAGACTCAATCGCCTTGCGCTCTTTATCGCTTAGTGCCTTTAGGCTAGACAGAGTTTTTTCCATTTCTGTCTGACGTACTTGCTCCATCTGCTGACGGAGAGCGACAATTGTCGGTTTAACTTCAAGGGTCGCCAGCCAGTTTTGGAACTGTACCACTTCCTCATTAATGATAAGTTCAGCTTTGCTAGCTTCTTTCTGCCGCTCCTTTAAATTCGCCTGAACCACACCTTGCAAATCATCGACATCATACAAATAGATACTGTCCAGCTTATTTGCAGCAGGATCGATATCACGCGGTACGGCGATATCGATCAGGAACATTGGCTTGTAACGTCGCTCCTTACACACTTGCTTGAGTTTTTTTGCATCCAGAATATAGGCCGGAGCTCCAGTGGAGGAGAGAACAATATCGACCCGATGTAGTTGTTCACGAAAATTATCAAAGCTAACCGCAATCCCATCAAACTCTTTAGCCAATTTTTCTGCTCGGCTAAAAGTACGATTTGTCACCAAAACCTTGGAAACACCATTGTTGACAAAATGTTTTGCCGCCAGTTCACACATTTCACCGGCACCGATCAACATAACGGTTTTATTTTCTAGAGAATCAAAAATTTTTCGGGCAAGTTCAACAGCAGCAAAGGAAACCGAAACTGCATTGCTGGCAATTGCAGTTTCATTACGCACCCGCTTGGCCACCGAAAAAGCCTTATTCATGAAACGATTCAGGATTAACCCAACAGTTTTATATTCACAGGCATAACCGTATGCCGTTTTGATTTGACCGAGAATCTGTGGCTCACCAATCATCATCGAATCAAGACTGGAAGCAACCCGCAAAGCATGCTGGATCGCGGCCACCCCTTCAAAATCATAAAGATGGCGTTCCAGAATTTCTAAATCCAGATTATGGAAATCGGCCAGAAATTTCTTTATCTCGGTGATTGCAGCATCCGTTTGACGACTGATGACATAGAGCTCAACCCGGTTACAAGTTGAAACAATCACCGCTTCAGAAACAGCAGGAAGAGCCAGAACCTGGTGAAGAGGTTCTTCCATTGCAGTTGGAGAGAAAGCAACTTTCTCTCTTATGTCTATTGGGGCTGTTTTATGACTCAGTCCCACGATAACGATATTCATATATCTGCTGATCTCGCAAAAACAATACGCTGGTTAAATACTCATCATAAGACAGTAAAAGATTCAAAGGTATGATAACCACCAAGTAACAGGTTCACCCCGAGAAAAGTAAATAACAGAAAAATAAATGCAATAATGGAAAAAATTGCTGCTTTTCGCCCCCGCCAACCAATGGTCAACCGTCCATGCAATTGCGCCGCGTACAAACCCCAGGTTATGAGTGCCCAGGTTTCCTTGGGATCCCAACGCCAGTAAGTTCCCCACGCAGTATTTGCCCAAAAAGCACCACTGATGATCCCCAGAGTCATAAGGGGGAAACCAATACTTAAACAAGTGTAATTAACCTTATCTAGAATATCCAATGATGGCAGTAGCTGATAAACCCTGGTAAAACGTTTACTTTTCAACATCCGGTACTGGATCAGATACATCACCCCCGCACCGAAAGAGAGAGCAAATGCAGCGTTCCCTAAAAATGCGAGGGTAATATGCACGGGAAACAGCCAACTTTTCAAAACCGGATTGAGTTCGATAACAACATCGGGGCTACACGCACTAAAAATCATCACCACAAAAGCCAAAGGGGCAACAAAGGCTCCCATCACCGACAAGCGAAAACGTAAATCAAGCAACAGAAAAAGAAGGACCAAGCACCAGGCAAAAAACGATAATGATTCATGCAGACTAGTAACAGGAGTCCCCCCCGCAGTCGAATGACGAACGGCAAAATGACTCGCATGCAGGATAATCCCGACGACCAAAACCCAACGACCAATTTGGCCAGCCCGCGGACGTTTACTGATCATTGCAACAAGGTAAAGAATGCTTGCTACAAGGTAAATCAGGGTTGTAATGCTAAATAATAGAGCCATTGTTCCCATGGCATCCCTTTCGATATTCCAACCGAATCTGATGACGTGAATTTTACTAAAATTTACAAAACCGACAGATTGTATTTTTCACGATCACTACAGTCAATCTATTTTCATTTTTTTTTACTTTATAAAGAAAGTCATCCTCATCGTCCAAAAAGCTCTGCCTCAACTAATTCGCACAAGAGATGACCAATAAACTGGGCCAATTCCAATTGCCGTGGAATGGAATCTGTCGCCAAATTAAGACAGATCTCGATATCGTTACTCTGCAATGGATCCCTTAAACAATCGTAAGAAATCAAAGCAACCGGTTGCTCATTCTCCACAACTTCATCACACAATTTTTTTAATGGTTTGGCGTCTGAACCATCATTAAATAGCAACAACAGATGCTGTTCTGTATTGATGGCACGATAGTGACGTACCAGATGTTGCTCAAATTGCCCCCCTGCAACCATCCGATTATGCAAAACGGGATCACTACCAAGACAGATGGCTGGCAAAACCGGCCGATCAAAACTGAGTTGAAATGCAAACTGACTGGCCAATTGCTGCGCCACAGGTTGCAATACACCATTTCCGGCAATCAATAGATGTCCACCCTCTGTAAATAGTGTTCCAATCCGGCTAGCCAGACGAATTAATTCATTATTCTGTTCACGACAAAACTTCTCATACAATTCGACCGTCTGACTGCATGTCGCGGATATTCGTTGCTGCATTCCCATCTCCATCAAAAATTGGATAGTAAAGTACTTCTTCAATCAACCCTGGTATGATATGAAGCCACTCCATTACTGTCAAGCACGAGCAAATAAACCGATTACACCTTGATTTTCCCGAAATTTTCTATATATTAAACAACCGAATATTTTCTAAATATGTTTTTTTACAGATTACAGTCAAAATAAGTTAAAGGAGAAACTAATGGCTAGTGATAAAGTTTTTGCGTTTACCGATGCACAATTTGATGCTGACGTTCTCAAATCTGACACCCCAGTTCTGGTTGATTTCTGGGCAACATGGTGTGCCCCTTGTTTAGCAATTGCACCAGTTCTGGATCAGCTTGCAGATGAATATGATGGAAAAATCAAAATTGGCAAGGTCAATGTTGATGAAAATCCAGCGACACCGGGTCAATATGGTGTCCGTGGCATTCCAACCATGATTCTGTTTAAAGACGGGCAGATCGTTGATCAACTGGTCGGCGCTGTACCAAAAAAGCAAGTAGAAGCTTTGCTGCAAAAAGCTTTGTAGATCAACTATCACAACAGGCTCTTAACGGAGCCTGTTGTGTTATCAGTCTACAATTGTATCCAACCCTGAAACTATTTTTTCCTCATCACTCCACGAAATACTTTGTCCCTTCATCTCTGCTAATAGCTGTTGTTTCCCTTCACGAGCGTTCTGTATTTGTTCATCTGCTTTTTGAATAATTCCCCGTGAACGGTAGCTCCAACGGCGGGTTGCATTACTTTTTTCCTGCACCGCCTGCTGATATTGCTCAGCCAGTTGTTCGGCACGTGACAATAATCCATCAACCCACTTTTGTTTTTGATGCTGTTCACGTTGAGCTTCAGCAACTGATTGCTGAAATTCAGCTCCTGATCCTTGAGGATCAGCTTGAGCGGGTACATAATTCAAATTATCAGGATCTTTCGGCTCAACCATCTGCATTCGTCCGCGACATTCAGCAGGGAGAGTTTGTAAATTATCGGTGATATAAAGTTGGCCATGTTTATCACGACAAGAATAGGTGGTCGCTTGCGCCATGACACCTACAAAAAACATAATCAATAACAGAGAAAAGATCTTTTGCATCAGCTCCTCCTTAAAAAATTCGATGGCTATCCAGTAAAATAGTTACGGGGCCATCATTGACCAAATCAACTTTCATATCTGCCCGAAATTGACCAGTCTGCACTTTGACTCCCCGGTGCTGCAACTGAGCAACAAAATAATCGCAGAGGGGCTCAGCCAATTTTGGAACTGCTGCCGCAGAGAACCCCGGTCGCCGACCTTTGCGACAATCTGCTAGTAAAGTAAATTGTGAAACAACCAGCACCTCGCCAGCACAATCAAGAACGGAAAGGTTCATCTTTCCTGCAGCATCCTCAAAAATTCTCAATCCAGCCGTCTTTTCTGCCAGATATTCGGCAGATTTTTCATCATCACCGTTTTCAACCCCCAATAGAACCAGCAAGCCGGAACCGATAGCAGCAATTTGCGTCCCATCGACAATCACTCCAGCGTGGGTTACCCGTTGAATAACAGCACGCATTTCAGGCGACCTCTAACCACTCATCGAGTAACTTTCCGATATCTGCCGGTCGTTCAAGTTGCGCATCAACATAATTATAATCCTGCAAAACAGTTTTATCCACCCCGATCAGAACTGTTTTCATGCCAAACTGTTTCGCCATTTCCAAGTTCTGCAACTGATCTTCCATCATAATACACTGATCACCAGATAGAGCTAATTCGTCCAAAACTTGCCGATAAGGATCAGGATTAGGTTTCGGTTGATAATCAGCAATCCGAATATCAAAAATATCGGCAAACAAACCATCCAGCCCGAGAGCTGTAACCACACGATCAACATGACAGCGTGAGCCGTTGGTAAAAACATAACTTGGCAGACGAAGATCCCTCAATGTCTGTTGCAGTTCATTATCAAAAGAAAGTCGACTACCAACATCAACCGCGTGGACATAATCAAGGTAATCCTCAGGATCAACAACATGGTGACGAATCAACCCTTGCAGGGTCGTACCGTAATCTTTCCAGTAACGACGCCGTAAACCATCCACAGCCAGCGGATCAATAGCAACAACTTCCTCCATGTAGCGATTAATTCGCACATCAATCAAGGAGAATAGGTCACATTCAGCCGGATAGAGGGTGTTATCCAAGTCAAATAATACTGCCTTCATAGGAACATCTTTCTATCTGCTAGTTTCATGAGAAACCTGCTACAACACCGGAAATTAAATTATTTACGATGCATCCTATTTTGGATCAAAATTCCCATGGAATACTTCTACAGCAGGGCCAGTCATCATCACTGCACCATTTTTCAGCCATTCAAGTTCCAGATCACCGCCGCGAAGATGGTTAATAATTTTCCGCTCTGTGCGCCCAGTCAACACTCCAGCGACAGTGACCGCAGAGGCACCGCTGCCACAGGCCAGGGTTTCTCCTGAGCCCCGTTCCCAAGTTCGCTGAATCACTTCAGTCGGGCTGACAACCTGCACAAATTCAACGTTAATTCGTTCCGGGAACCATGGGTAATTTTCAATCTTCTGACCAATTGCTACGACGGGAAAATGCTCAACATCAGCAACAAAAATAACGGCATGTGGATTTCCCATAGAAACACAGGTCATTTCAAACTGCTGATCATCAAGCACCAGAGAAACTGCAACAGCTTGCTCTGCAACGGGGCCAGCCATCGGAATTTCCCCACGTTCCAATCTAGGCACTCCCATATTGACAAGCACCTGTTCCACCAACTTTGAAGGACCAATAGACATGGTGAGAGATAAAATTCCACTGCCTGTTTCTACAGTCATTGCCAGTTGCTCGACCAGACCATGGTCGTAAGCATATTTAGCAACGCAGCGAATTCCATTGCCACACATTTTCCCTTCACTGCCGTCAAGATTAAACATCCGCATCCGAACATCAGCTACATCGGAAGGAAGAATCAGAATCAGCCCATCGGAACCGATTCCAAATTGTCGGTTACTGACCTGTTTGGCCAACGTTGCTGGATCCTCTACCTGCTCGTCGAAACAGTTAATATAAACGTAGTCATTCCCCGCCCCGTGCATTTTTGTAAACTCCATTATTTCTCCCAAACAACAACAGTTTATTTTCAAAATGGTTCTCAGATACTATAATTCACTAGAAGTGATAGACTCAACTCTTTAGTTTCATCGTCAGTTTGCGAACAAAATTATTTGGAGCCCGCCGATATTAGAAATCATCCAAATACTTGCCAGCGAAATGGATAATTTTTCTTATCTGATTTATTGCCAGAAAACCTTGCGAGGAGCAGCAATCGACCCATCAATGCGACCAGAGTTGCTACTCGAAAAGGCAACGACACTTGGTGTAAAATTGGAATTATTGCTAAATACCCACGGTCATCAGGATCATGTTGCAGGAAACGATATCATTATCGAACAGACTGGGGCCATGCTGGCGGCACATCCAGCTGATGTGCAAAATCCAGATATTCCACTCGCGGAGGGTTCTAAACTTGAATTGGGTAACGGTATTGTTGAGGTCATACACACCCCAGGCCACACTCCTGGGTCTGTGGTTTTCAAAACCAATGATCAGATCATGACCGGTGATACTCTATTCGTCAGCCGCTGTGGACGTGCTGATTTACCCGGCAGTAATGTCGTAGCTCTCTATAACAGCCTACAACGACTGAAAAAATTACCGAAGCAAACCAAAATCTACCCTGGCCATAACTATGGACCAACAGCAACATCCACCATTGGTTGGGAACTACAGAATAATGATTATTTCAAATGCCCGGATCTAAAGAGCTTTACCAAACTACGGCTGGAATCTTGACTAATATTCTACTTATGAAAATTTTCAGGAGGGATTCCGTAAAACGACAACCCGCGTTCCTGCCAGACGATCATTCCAACCACGGCGGTCGGGATTAGCCAAAGTCACCAAATAGCCTAGACCTGCTGGCAATAATTGCAATAAACCACCGACACTTCGCAAAAAAGCCTGGGAAAAAGCTAAAGGTTCTCCATCAATCGTTTCAACTCGCAATCCAGTCAACATTTTCCCCGGTGTTTGTCCAACCAGAAAATGGAACAAGGTAAAATAGCCAAAAGCCAGAAAAAAGAGAACCAGGAAATAAGGGATCGAAAGATCAATTAAGGTTTCCAAAGAAGGAAGCCACCGAGTCTCTCCCGTGGACATAGCCGCTTCTGCAGCCACAATAAAACCGATGCCGACTATAACCAGAAGAACAAGATCAAAAATAAAAGCCCCGATACAGTTTCCCAGGGAAGGACGAAGAGACATGTTGCCATCAGCAACATTCTCGCACGGGGTTTCTGTAACAACTGTAGAAACGGTATTCGCAGCACTGCCAGCTATGGTTGTCAAAGGAGCAGAAGTCGCGATAACGGATTCAACCTCAGTCGCAACTAGATCAGATTGCTCATCAGATGTTGGCGAGGATAAAACATCCTCATCCGTATTTAAAACGTCACTTTCCGCAGAATCCTCTGAGAGAAGAGAACCGCCATCCGCGATAAACATCTCACCAGTTTCACCATCAGCCGCTGAAACTACCGGGGATTCGCCCAAAGGACTCGAATTAGCTACCGGAGTCCCCACAACCAGTGGAGACTCCGGTAAGTCAAAAGGGCGTTTGGGGCCCTCCTCGGTCCCTGAATCTTCAGAATCACTTGTTGACTCCGGTTCATCATCAAAGGAAAAATCGTCCTCAGTAGAAGAGTCATTGGCTTCATCCACTGGATCAAAACCAAAATCATCCTCAAGTTCAGCTGCTTCATCTGGCAAATCAAAGGAAAAATCGTCACCGGATTCAGCCTCTGCAGCAACTGCTGTCTCTTTTGGGGCTTCAATAGTCTCTTCAATATCCTCATCTTCTGGAGCTTCTTCAAACAGCTCATCAAAAGAGAGGTCATCATCTTCAGCACTATCCCCCATAAAATCAAAACCGAAATCATCACTATCGGTTCCATCGACAGCAGGCTCATCAATGACTGTGCTCGCAGCGGCAGCTACAGTTGCCCCTGTTGCAACTGACACCGCAGCATCCGCAGCCACACTGTCAAATTCTGCTTCCTCCGCTACACCACCTGGACTCATATGACCAGGAAACAGAACGCTCTTGATACCAAAGCTCTGCTTGAATTCAACCAAACTCTTGCCACATTTTTTGCAGCTATCGAGATGGTCAAAACTGTTGTAGCCACATTTGGGACATCTCATGACTTTTCCTTTCTCATATACATAGTAACTTAACTATGCTGGCCTGAAGCCAAATCCCCATAAAGATATTGTAAAATCGTCATTATCGCAAGCCCTGCTGTTTCTGTACGTAGAACTCTGGGTCCAAGACTCACCGCTTGATATCCCTTCGCCATGGCTTGATCCACCTCCTGCGGGCTGATTCCCCCCTCAGGACCAACCACAACAGCAATCCGTTGCGGCGATATCTTTGGTAAAACCTCGGTCAAAGGTATTGCGCTATCTTCCCAGAGTAACAGTTTTAAATCTGCCTCAACTGTCGACAACGTTTCGCTCAGGCTCGTATCAACCACGAGCTGCGGCAGGTAATATTGCCGACTCTGTCTGGCCGCTTCCTGAATAATTTTCTGCCAACGTTCCAGACGTTTTTGCTTCCGGTTGGACTTTAAAAGCCCAATACTCCGCTCCATTGTCGTCAGATGAAACTCATTAACTCCAAGTTCAGTCCCTTTTTGCAGAACCAATTCCAGTTTATCCCCCTTTGCCATCCCTTGAATTAATACCAGAGAACACAGAGGTACAGGAAATTTAACCACATTCTGAAGTTCAACTTCAGAGTTTTCTCTCAGAATCGTTGTAGCGACCTGACCAACACCATTAAACAGTTGGATTTTATCTCCTGGCTGTAAACGCAGAACAGTTTGCAGATGTTTCTTTAACTCATTGGGCAAGCGGATGATACCACCGCTACATAATTCTGGTTCTGCTAAATAGAAACAACGCATTTAAATTACCGCCGTAATAACAAACAAACCCATTCATCCTGATATTGACTTGGGAAAAAATCAAAAGCCAGCTCAGCAAAACCATCACGAACCAGCAGTTCTTTTTCTTTCAGAATTCCGGACAAAATCAGCCAGCCTCCCGGACGTAAATGTTCTATAAAAGCCTGTTTGAGACGGATATTTTCTTCTGCCAGAATGTTCGCAACAATCAAGTCAAATTGTCCAGAAAGTTGTTCCAAAGGCTGTTCTGTAATTTCTATCTGTTCGGCACGATGATTTTTTTGGATATTTTCACGGGCGACGGAACAAGCAACGGGATCGATATCGATTGCCACAATCTTTGGACAACCGAGGGCAGACGCACCTAATGCCAGAATACCCGATCCGGTCCCAACATCAAGCATATCGATCGGTGGGTCGGGACGACTTAGTAGCTCTGCAATCATCTCCAGACAGAGCTGCGTCGTTCCGTGGGTTCCGGTCCCAAAAGCCATCCCCGGATCAAGCTCGATAACAACCTCTTCCCCCTCTGGAGAGTATTCTTCCCAGCTTGGACGGATCACTAATTTGTCGCCAATATGGAAAGCTGAAAAATTCTGCTTCCAATTTTCAGCCCAATCTTCGGTTCGAATCAAAGCTCCCAACTGAAAATCAACATTTTGTTTTTTGAGAACTGGAATGTCATTAAAAGCAGTCCTTAAGTCGGAAATAAGCAGTTGCGGATCCGGTACCATGCCAAAATAGGCCTTCAGGGCATAGTCCGCTAAAAAATCTAAATTATCGTCAGGGACAACAAAAGTGTCCAGTTTACGCTCTTCAATAACGGTCCCAGAACAACCAGATTCGGCCAAAATGGCACCAACAAGATCGACAAATTCACCCTTGATCTTAATTTCAATGACAATCCACTCATTTTCCATATTTAATAATTAACAGAATCTTTCACTTAAAAGCAACAAAGAATCTTAAAATTCCCCTTTTCAACAAAAATAAGTAAACACTTCGCCAGAAAAAAATAATTAAAGAAAATTATTATTCTACTTGCACAGTTGTATTGTCTCTGCTAGAGTTGATTAAAATTTTCATGAGTGGTGGCTATTAAAAGCCCCATAATGGAAGTATTTCACCATAATTTAAATATCAGCTCCAGAATCAATTAAATGTGAAGCCAACGAGCTTAAAAATTTATTTCCCATAAAAAGTCAGACAAAATCAGTCTGACAAAAAAGAACAAAGGAGACACACAATGCGCATCTTGGTTGTTGAAGACGAAAAAAAGGTTGCCAGTTTTATTAAACGAGGGCTGGAAGAAGAAGAGTTTACAGTTGATGTTGCCTACGATGGCGAAGATGGCGTGCAAATGGCGGAAAATTCTACATACGACCTGATTCTGATGGATGTAATGCTGCCCAAAAAAGATGGGCTAAGTGCAATTAAAGAATTGCGTGAGAAGAGTATTTCTACTCCTATTTTGTGTCTCACCGCAAAAGATACAGTTGAAGATATCGTTTCCGGTCTCGATATTGGTAGTGATGACTACCTGACCAAACCATTTGCATTTGCCGAACTGATTGCCCGGGTCAGAGCTCTGATCCGCCGGGGATCTCAAGATCGTGGGGCAGAGCTGTACTTTGCTGATCTACGTCTGGACCCAGTTGGTCATAAAGTCTGGCGTGATAACAAAGAAATCGACTTGACATCAAAGGAATACGCATTACTCGAATACTTCATGCGTAGTCCAAATCAGGTTCTTACCAGAACCATGATCGCTGAACATGTCTGGGATTATACTTTCGACTCATTCACCAATATTATTGATGTTTATGTCAATTACCTGCGAAAGAAGATTGATCGCGACTTTGATAAAAAACTGATCCACACTGTTCGCGGCGTCGGTTATGTCTTGAAGGAGTCAGATTAATTGCTTCGTAACACCCATCTGAAAAATTGCCTCCCCTCATGGAACCTGCTTTTTTTAGCACTAATCTTGAGTGGAGGCGGTTTTTTTTGGCACACAACTCAACAGCAGCAACGTCTTGATCGAATTGACAGCCAACTGCTATCAACAGCTCAAAACATAGAATTTTTCTATGATAAAGCACCCAAAGACAATTCAGAGCAGAATTTCATATGTGTAAATCTATCTGAACTGCCCCCGTTTTCTGCTGTCATTTCGGGTATCTCCGTTTATTCATTTCAAGGCGAGCTACTCTGTTCTTCTGAAGAACCGGGTCATGGCCTGACAGCTGCCCACACGGAGAATCAACTCACCAAATCTATCAGTTTGAAAACGGTTGCCGATTCACAGGGTATTCTGCGCTCTTTAACTTATCCGATCAGTAAAAATGGGCAACCATCTTTTTCCATCTCTATTAGCAGTAACTTGGCTGGGCTGAAGAAGTTATCCAGGATTTCCACCTTGATGCTATTTCTAGCTGGCATTTTCATCTTAACCAGCTTTGCGATTTTACAACGCAAACTGAAAAACCGAAATGTTGAGGCAATTAAACAACTGACCTTACTGATGGACCAGACAAATATCGAGCTTACTCCATCGAAATTTGAAATAGCAGAAACAGCTGAGCCAGAAGTTCAAAAAATGGCCGGTAGCTATAACGACATGATGACACGCAGAGCAAATAACCTCCGTCGTGCCCGGCAATTCACTGCAGATGTCACCCACGAATTGCGAACGCCACTGACAATTCTGCGTGGTGAAACTGAACTTGCACTCAGAAATGGTAGAGACCCGAAACGGCTCCGTGAAGTTCTGGAATCAAATCTGGAAGAAATCAGCCGGATGAGTTATCTGATTGAAGATCTCCTTCTTTTATCCAAAGGTGATTTAGGTGAGATTCCACTAAAAATGGAACCCCTGCAGCTCAATGAATTGGTCACTGAACTGCATCATCAAGCCCAACTTCTGGCAACAGCAAAAAATATTAAAGTAGAACTACATTGTCCACAAGAGCTGATACTGCTTCAAGCCGATAGTTTACGTTTGCGCCAAGTTTTTTTGAACCTGCTGACAAATGCAATAAAATATACGCCCAAAGATGGCACCGTCACTATTACACTGAGGTTGGATGAAGAAAGTGTTACAACAACAATCACTGATACTGGAATCGGTATGGACAGTGAACATCTTGAAGCAATTTTTGATCGTTTCTATCGGGTCAACAAAACAGGAAATCGTAATGATGGTGGATCCGGACTGGGACTGGCAATTGTCAAATGGATTGTGTATGCTCATCATGGATCGGTCAAAGTCAGCTCGACTCCTGGACAAGGAAGTAAATTTACTGTCATTTTCCCGTTGCTGCAGAATAATCCAGCAACCACAGAATCATAGTTAAGTATTTTTTATGTTTTTTGGGTTCACTTTTTAGGCTGAGTCCTGTATATATTTACTTAGAAGTCTTCTTGAAGACTTCGTGCCCCGAAGACCTACCCCCCCTCCAGGTCTTTGGGGCTTTTTTATTTTCACACCAACCAATAGTTTCCATCTTCTTCTGCACAAATAAGCAATCAAATTGCGCTTCTGCACAGTGCATTGCTCAATTATTGGTGTTAGGCTGTCAAGATGCGCATAACGGTCAAACAACAAGTTCTTTTGGCTCCGGCAACCATTCTGGTTCTACTCATTCTACTACTTGCTTTCATGCAGTATAGCTACTGGGAATTGTCATTTAAACGTCGGGAAGCCAAAGCTATCGGCACAACTTTTATTGCTGTGGCAGAAGCTGACATGGCCGCCAGACGTCTGCATGTCCTGCTGAGAACCATGCAGCATACCGGTATGGCCGCTCCAGAAGATATGGCCCTGGTTGCAGATCTGTACGAACGCATGCTGGCTTCAATAGGTCGAATCAGGCCATTTGGCCCACTTGGAGAATCTGGACATATTTCTCACTTAGTGTTACTAGCAGAAAATCTCAACCCGGCGGATAGCCCCGAAATTGAAAAAACTGCTGAATTATTTGCCCAATTCAGAGCAGAGCTATCAGCACTCTCTAACATCACCCAAATTTATCGCAACCAACTGCGCCTGGCACAAGAACAAGATATTGGTCAACTGGTCGAAAGAACAGCAACGGTATCCATGGTTGTTCTGGTATTGGCAATCCTGCTCGGGCTGTTTATCTCCATCTATTTTAGCCGCCGGATTCTCAACCGGGTGCAAATGCTTTCCCATAGTGCTGCCCGTATTGCTGATGGCAAACTAGAACTTCCGCCAGCACCAGATCGGATCCGCGATGAGCTGGACACCTTGGCAATATCAATCAACCGTATGACTAAACGTCTGATTCGGGTTGTGGGAACAGAAAAACTACTTGAGGGAGCAGAGGAAGAACGCCGTAGAATTGCCATGGATCTTCACGATCAATCACTATCCGACCTGTCAACTATTTTACGGGGACTACAGAATCTAGCAAGCGACCTGGCTGACAAACCAACTCGTGAAAAAACCGAAAATCTTGAACAGGATCTTGAACGGGCAATTGCCAATTTGCGTGATATTATGAACAATCTCCATCCGCAGACTCTCGATATTCTCGGGTTGGGAGCTGCTATCGAAGGACATCTGGAACAACATTGCTGTGCGGATGAACTCCCTGAATATCACCTCTATATTGATCCGAAAGTAAGCGACTTAAACCTTGATCGGATAAAACAGTTGAGTCTCTATCGGATCGTTATAGAAGCAATTCAAAATGTGATTAAACATGCCTCTGCAAGCCGCTATGAAGTCAGTCTGGAAGTGCGTGAAAATATTCTCGTTTTGTCAGTTGAGGACAATGGCCAAGGAATACTTGATGAAAATAATCGGAGCAACGGACGCGGGTTAAACAATATTCGCGAAAGAGCGAAAGCTATTTCTGCTGAAGTTAACTGGAAGCAATCACGGTTTTCCAGCGGCACCCGTTTTGAACTCACCCTGCCTTGTGATATGTAATCCAGGAGATAGATATGCAGCCCTTGGATATTCTGATAGCTGAAGACAACCCAAAAGATTTTGAATTCCTTAAACAATTGCTTAGTGAATGGGAAGAATCTGTCAATATTACTCGAGCTCCCAATGGCAGCGCAGCACTTGAAATAGGTTTAGCACGCAGCAATCCTTTAGTCATCAGTGATATTCAGATGCCAGAAATGAACGGCATTGATTTTGCTCAACAACTCTGGGAACAACAGCCTGAAGCGCGAATTGTTTTCTGGAGCCAATTCAAAGATGAGATGTATGTCCGTGCGCTGGTTAAAATTGTACCTCCCGAAACCGTTTACGGCTATATCCTCAAATCAAGCCCAAGGGAACGGATCATTTCCGCAATTCGTACCGTGCTGCTGGATGAACAGTGCTGGATCGCTCCGGAAGTACGTAAAGTTCAGGGGCGTGCTGGGCACAGTTTAACGGCATTATCAGACATCGAATATGAAGCCCTGCTCGATATATCGCTAGGCTTAACTGACAATTTGATTGCCCAACGCCGCTACCTGTCACGCCGTGGTGTGCAGAGCCGCCTCAACTCACTCTACAATAAACTTGGTATCGATCAGGAACAGTTTCAGAGTGAAAAGATAGGTGACTCATTCAATCTGCGCAACCGGGCGGTTGCAGTATCAATTGCTCGGGGGCTGATTAATGCATTTGAAATGGAGAGTGAAGAGAAAGAATTTCAAATTTGGTTTAAACGTTTTCGTCGTACCAACAAACCCAAGGAATCACTAACTGATATCTGACTAACCTTTCTTGAGATATTTCTGAATAGAACGCTTAACAGCTGTTTCAGGGGTTGCTTTTGGTAAATCTTCAGCCTCTTATCTTGTTTTAAAGCCAACACCGTGGTAAAAGGTCTTACCAAAAAAACCGGAGATCATTATGACCACAGTATTCAAACCAATCCGCCCGAAAAAACTTTCTGAAGAAATTGTTGAGCAAATTAAAGAATTAATCTCTCGAGGCGATCTTGGCCCTGGACAACGAATTCCATCAGAACGTGAACTGGCGACTTTTTTAGGAGTGAGCCGGCCATCAGTCAGAGAGGCGATCATGGTTCTGGAAGCAATGGGCTTTCTCGAATCTCGCCAAGGTGGCGGTACTTTCGTCCGTTCTCTTGCAGATGTCACTATGGCTGATCCGCTAACCAACATGGTTGAGCGACGTGACCCACGCATGTTACATGCGTTGGCTGAAGTTCGTTTAGGATTGGAAACATGGTCTGCCTACCTAGCCGCCAAGCGTGCTGAAAAACCGGAACTTGATCGTCTGCGCGAGCTCTATACAACAATGGAAGAACAAGCCAAAAATGGTGGTTGGGATCCAGAAATCGATTTCCAGTTCCATTTGACCATCACCGCAGCGAGTCATAACACCCTCCAAGTCCATATTCTTAACACGGTTCAAAAATTATTTCAGACCACCATTATGGTCGCACTGGGTGAATTTTACAGCAAGGAAGGCTACATTGAACTATTGCTCAATCATCATCGTGAAATCCTAGAAGCGATTGAAGCCCGCGACCCGGAACGGGCTCGTGATTGGATGCAGAAGCATCTGACTCTGGTTGAGGAAAAACTGGCAATTTTCCTGCAAAAAGAACGGCCAGAAACGGCTTAATCGTGTTCCATATTTCATTTTCAAAAGGCTGCCAACTCGGCGGCCTTTTTAGCTACATGTTGTTTTTTTCCAAAGTAAGAAGGATATCCTCATAATATGGAACAACTCTATCGGGCAACGTTAGACAAATGGGGTAAGGACGCACAATACGATCAAGCAGTTGAAGAATGTGCTGAATTGATTGCAGCACTGAAGCATTTTCGCCGGGGAAAAGTTGACCAGCAAGCCGTTATTGATGAACTAGCTGATGTAACTCTAATGCTTGGTCAGTTGACCTGGATGTTTGGAACTGAACAGGTTGAAAAGTCGATACAAAAAAAACTTCAAAAACTCAATAAATTACTCGAAGCAGTTGATCTATAGAGGAAGGATAATGTCCATGGATAAAACGGATCACATTCTTGATTTTCTGGCATTCCTTGAAGCACAAATCGGGCAGGAAATTCACGTTGGCCCCTGGCTGAAAATTGATCAGCTACGGATTAATCAGTTTGCTGAGGTGACCGGTGATCAACAATGGATTCATATCGATCCTGAACGAGCAGAAAAAGAATCTCCATACGGATCAACTATTGCTCATGGCTACTTAACCCTGTCGTTGCTCCCGTATCTGACAGAAAGCAACCATCCTGATTTTTTCCAAAAAAATTATCCAGAGATGAAATACCGGGTCAACTATGGTTTGAATCGAGTCAGGTTTCCCGCTCCGGTCAAAGCGGGGGCAAAAATTCGGGCAAGAACAACTATTCAGTCTGCAGAAGAAATCAACGGTGCAGTGCAGATCTGTTATTTGATCACTATCGATATTGAGGGAGAGGCAAAACCAGCCTGCATTGCTGAATTTCTAGCCCGGCTTTATCCTTAAAATCGAAATTTTGTTCAGGGCAAAACTCGAACTAAATAATCCTATATCTTTCTCTGCAAACTCACTATCGCAACAACTCTCTGTTATAAATCACTTCTTTGCCAATGCATAGATGGCCGCATATACGGCATGGGGATCAATACCGTTGGCCGAAGCAATATCTTTCATGGCATGATCAGCCTCAGCAGAAATATTCTTATCAGCCAATCCCTGAATAATGGCGACCTGATTCAATTGATACATCTCACAAATCTGTGCCACAGTACGATTACCTGTCCCACCAGCAGCTTCCTCAGGCATTTCATCCGTTACACTCTTGCTCTCGGGGTTGAGTACCTCATAAATTTGTTTTGGTGATATTCCATTTGCGTGAGCAATATCTTCCAATGTTTGTGCAGGAGAATCAACCTCTATCCCAGCAGCTTGGAGTTTAACCAGACCTTGATCCAGATCAACTTTGATCTTGCCTGCAAAGTCCGCCAATGGCGACAGTTCAGCATGCCCATATGGCGGCTCACCATAGTAAAGATTTGCATTATCAGTAATTGCGCCCCCAAGGCTGATAATAAAACTCATCGGCGGAAACCCTGCCAAAGTACCAAAGAATACTGCAAGGGTGACAACTAATGAAATATTAAAATTTGGAGTAAAAACCTGCAGTCGTGTCGATTTATTTTTCATGTAGCTGATCATCGGGT
>JAOZLQ010000001.1:0-32001 GCA_029934755.1 Desulfuromusa sp.
CAGCAAGAGAACGCAAACCAGGGGAGCGAACACCATCATCGTTAGTCACTAAGATTAACACTGATTCTCATTATTCAAGGGAATTATTCAATAAGTAACTACGGAGCTGGATAAGATCAGCTTTGATCTCAGCAAGAATATTTTCTGGTGAATGCGGATTGGTCAAAGATAGGCTTAGCTGTTTCTCAGCCTGCAACTTCTTGCGAGCACCAGCAATGGTAAAGCCCTGTTGATAAAGCAATTTTTGGATCAACAGGGCAGTTTCAACATCTTTACGTCTATAGAGTCGTTGATTTGTGCGACTCTTGACCGGTTGCAAAACAGAAAATTCTGTTTCCCAATAGCGTAATACATGGGTCTTTAGTTGCAGTATGTCCGCAACCTCACCGATCTTAAAATAGAGCTTTTCAGGTATTTGAGGCACCAGTTCAGCTCAACATAATGTTAAGGGGTTTCGTTAATTGCAACCTTAAGCACCTGACTCGGCTTAAAAGTCAAAATTTTACGAGCGGAAATTTCGATTTCACTACCCGTCTGCGGATTTCTACCCCGTCGGGAAGCTTTTTCTTTGACAACAAAATTTCCAAAACCAGCAATCTTGATTTTTTCACCATGCTCAAGAGTGGATTTCATCAAATCAAAAACCATCTCAACAATTGCAGCTGATTCTTTTTTGGAAAAACCGGTTGTCAGATAAACACTTTCAATAAGATCTGCTTTGGTCATAATCCCTCCCGCTTAAGCCTAACATGCGATTTAAGGAGTCTACTATCTATTTGATTTTTATGGATTTGTACCACACAGACTATAAGTCTGCAAGTTCAATTAGCGAATTTCTGCATCCAGTTGATGGCAGAGCGAACGAATCAGCTTATCATGTGACTTACCGACTTCCGCCTCAGTTAAAGTTTTCTCCAAGTCTCGGTAACAAACCCGGATAGCAAGGCTTTTCTTCCCAGCAGGGACACCTTTACCTGTATATAGATCAAAAATAGTAGCACTTTCGACAAATCGAACCTTGCTCTTGTTGACAAAATTCATAACTTGATCAGCGGAAATTGAAACGTCCAAAAGCAGGGCACTATCACGTATCACATCAGGAAAGCGCGAGAGTGCCTTAAATTGAGCATGCTTGCCCGCTACAGTAATGATCGCTTCAACATCAAGCTCAAATACAAAAACCGGTTGGTCAATACCAAATCTAGCTAAAATTTCTGGATGGAATTCTCCAAGATACCCCAGCAGTTGTTTACCCAACATTATCTGACAAGATTTTCCTGGATGTAAATATGGCTGAGAATCATTCGAGTCAAAAGAAACGTTATAAATATCACTCTTAGCTAGTACATCTTCAACCACACCTTTAATATCATAAAAATCAACAGAAGCTGAAGATTGAGACCATCCTTCAGGCTCACGTTGCCCGGACATCACCGCTGTCAACGATAGTTTCTCAGTACATTGCTCACTCTCTGGTTGCGTCAAAAAGATCGGACGCAATTCAAATAAGCGTAAGTCTGAGCTGCGATAGTTGAGGTTTCGTGAAACTGTTTCCAGCAAACTTGGAACCAGACTTGTTCTCATCACCGACTGGTCTTCCGACAAAGGATTTAATATTTTAATCTGTGCAGAACGAACATCAGAAGCTGAAATACCAATTTTTTCCAAACTGTCCTCAGCAACAAACGAATAGTTCATTGCTTCAGAAAAACCAGCAGAAACCAAAGTCTGTCGAAGATATTTTTGCAACAACTGACGCTGAGGCGGCAACTTTGCATCAACCGTCCCAACCGGCATGGTTACTGGAATCTGATCATATCCATACAGCCGGGCCACTTCTTCAATTAAATCAACTTCCCGCTCAATATCAGGTCGAAAACTTGGGACTGTTACCTGCAAGCAATCAGAACCATCAACATCCTGGGTTTGCAAACCAATTGATTCAAGCATTTTTTTAATATCAGCACAATCGACAGAAATATTCAGTAGATTTTGTGTATTTTTGCTACAAACTTCAACGACTGTTGGATCAAGTTGACGCTGATAATTATCAATCATGCCTGACAATACATGGCCATCAGCCAGTTCTGCAATTAAACTAGCGGCACGATCAAGCGCAACAGGAATCATATCAATATCAGCACCTCGTTCAAAACGATGCGAGGATTCAGTATGTAAACCGTGCCTTTTGCTGGTGCGTCTTATCATCGTTGGCTTGAAATAGGCAGCTTCCAACAAGATCGTGCTGGTATCATCCTGTACTTCAGAATTAAGCCCACCCATAACCCCGGCCATAGCGACAGGTTGCTGTCCATCACAAATCATCAAATCTTCAGCAACTAAAGAGTGTTCCTGGCCATCCAGGGTGGTAAACTTTTCACCTTGCTGTGCTGATTTGACAACAATTTTTCCATCATGCAGATAGCGGAAATCAAAAGCATGCAACGGATGACCAAGCTCCATCATCACGTAATTGGTTACATCAACGACATTATTAATTGAACGCATCCCAACAGCTTCCAAACGTCGTACCATCCAGTCAGGTGAAGGACCAATTTTAACATCTTTAATCATTCGTGCTGCGTACCGTGGACACCCATCTGAATTCTCAATAACAACAGATGCCATGTTTTCAATCGATTCATCAATTTCATTAAGTTTGGAAACCGGCAGATTTAAGTCCTGCTCACACAGGGCGGCAACCTCTCTGGCAACCCCGACTACGCTGAGGCAGTCTGGACGATTTGGTGTTAAACCAATCTCAATCTGAAAATCTTTCAATCCAAGAGCGGCAAAAACGGGTTCCCCCAGAGATAAATCGGTCGGAAGAATCATAATCCCGGGAGAGTCTTCTGCCAGGGCCAGTTCTTTTTCTGAACAGAGCATTCCTTGTGAAACTTGACCACGTATTTTCGATTTCTTGATTTTAAAGTCACCTGGCAAAACCGAACCCGGCTGGGCTAAAGCGATAAGATCACCGGTTTTATGGTTGGTTGCACCACAAACAACTTGCACAACCTCTGCCCCCGTATTGACCTGACACACGGTCAAACGATCGGCATCTGGATGTTGTTCAACCGATTCCAACCTAGCAACGATGACCGAATCGAGTTTGCCACCGATTTCTTCAATCGCTTCAACTTCAAGACCAACCATTGTCAATCGGTCACAAAGTTCTTGCGGAGTATATTGAAAATCTACAAATTCTTTTAACCAGTTATAGGTGACTATCATCTATCGAGATCCTTACCCAATATCAGAACTGCTTCAAAAAGCGCAGATCATTTTCAAAGAACAAACGTAAATCATTAACACCATATTTCAGCATCGCCATACGCTCAAGACCCATACCAAAGGCAAATCCACTGAATTTATCCGCATCATAATTAACTGACTCAAACACGGCTGGATCAATCATACCGCAGCCTAAAATTTCCAACCATCCGGTTTTTCCGCAAACCCGACAACCTTTACCACCACAGATAACACACTCAATATCAACCTCGGCACTAGGCTCCGTAAAAGGGAAAAAAGAAGGTCGGAAACGAACGCTGTACCCATCACCAAAAAATTCATTTAGAAAATGGGTAAGGATCCCTTTTAAGTCACCGAAGGTCACATGGCTATCTACTAAGAACCCCTCGACCTGATGGAACATTGGGCTGTGAGTTAAATCAGAATCACGTCGATACACTGTCCCGGGAGCGATCACTCTAATCGGCGGCTTGTGTTTCAGCATTGTCCGGATCTGCACTGGCGAGGTATGAGTCCGCAACACCCGATCATCACTGATATAAAAAGTATCTTGCATATCTCGTGCAGGATGATCTTTAGGGATATTCAAAGCTTCGAAATTATAAAAATCCTGTTCAATCTCAGGACCTTCAGCTACGGCAAATCCCAAGCGAGAGAAAATTTCTACGACCTCATCAGTCACCAAGGTTACCGGATGCAAACTTCCGCTCGCAGTCCTTCTGCCAGGAAGGGTCACATCAATCTTTTCACTGGCTAATTTTGCAGCGATATCCTGCTGTTGAAGTTGCAATTGTCGTGATAAGAAAGAATTTTCAAACTCTTTTTTCAAATTATTGACCAAGTTGCCGATGACAGGGCGTTCTTCCGCAGAAAGATCACGCATCCCCTTCATGACTTCAGTCAATGACCCCTTTTTACCCAAAATCTCCACTCGTACATTTTGTAGCGATTTAAGATCTTTAGCCTTTTGTAAAGACGTCAAAACATCTTTCTGTAGTTGTTGTAAACGTTCTTGCATGTGTTAAATCCGTAATCAGAGTGATCCCACAGTGTCGGGATACATATTGATCTTCATATTTATATAGATAACAAACCAAAAACAAAAAAGGGAGGTGAAGTCTGTCACTCCACCTCCCTGATACGGCTAAAAACAGTTTATGTTAGTTGAGCTTTCGCTGCCTCAGCAACAACAGTGAAACCGGCAGGATCATTTACAGCCAGATCTGCCATAATCTTACGATCCAACGCAACATCAGCTAGTTTCAAACCATGAATCAGACGACTGTAAGAAATACCATTATCACGAGATGCAGCATTAATACGGGCAATCCAGAGAGCCCTGAAATCGCGCTTTTTAACACGGCGATCACGGTAAGCATAATTAAGTGCCCTATCTACAGCTTCTGTTGCTGAACGAAATAACTTACTTCTGGCGCCACGATAACCTTTAGCAAGTTTCAGAACTTTGTTACGACGACGTCTAGCCTTAAAACCTCTTTTTACTCTTGGCATCTCACTTGCTCCTTCTTATAAATTGTTTTTTTCGGCATCTGCCGTAGCTGGATCTGCAGGGGGAGATTGTCCCCACAGTTCACAACCTGACCGCCAGAAAGCAGTCTATTATTCTACAAATATGGAACGAGTTGAGCAATATTATGCGCATCAGCTTTTGAGACAATGACTGATTGACGCAAATCCCGTTTCCGCTTTGTAGTCTTCTTGGTCAGGATATGGCTAGTATAAGCCTTATTCCGACGAATTTTACCAGTACCGGTTTTACGGAAACGCTTAGCGGCACCACGATTTGTTTTAATTTTAGGCATTTTTTTCTCCTGTTATATTTCCGCGATCCTGTTTTTGATATCAAATTTATTTTTTCAGCGGCCCAATCATCATGGTCATAAAGCGCCCCATCTTACTCGGATGCGATTCAACCTGCCCAATATCTTTCAAAGCATCGACCGCTTTTGTTAATTGTTTCATTCCCTGATCAGGATGAGCATTCTCTCGACCACGGAACATAACTGTCAATTTGACTTTATTCCCCTCTTCAAGAAAACGGCGGGCATGTTTAATTTTGAACTGGAAATCATGATCGTCAGTCTTCGGACGCATTTTGACTTCCTTAATTTCAACTTTAACCTGCTTTTTCCTGGCTTCCGAAGCACGCTTGGCCTGCTGGTACTTATATTTGCCATAGTCCATAATCCGGCAAACGGGTGGATCAGCCTGTGGTGAAACTTCAACCAAGTCAAGACCCTGTTCCTCAGCAAGAGCTAATGCTTGCTCAGTATTCAGAATTCCTAACTGGCCGCCTTCATCATCAATAACTCGTACTTGACGAGCACTAATGGCCTCATTGATATTCGCTTCTTTAGCTATGACCTCACTCCTTTGTTCTTTTTTAAAAGGGACAAAACCAAACAACGAAAAGACCCACCTCGGGTCTTCGTCTTCACACTATTACCTAAATGCATCTACTTCCGCATTAATTAGGCCAACAAAATCAGAAACACTCGTTGTTTCCAGGTTCTTTCCATCCCTGAACCGTGGGGCAACCGTTTGCGTTTCCATCTCCCGATCACCGATGACCAACATGTAGGGAATCTTGGCCATTTGTGCTTCACGGATTTTGAAACCTAGTTTCTCATTACGTTGATCAATCTCGACACGGACACCAGCATTGCGCAGTTGTTCAAACACTTGTTGCGCATAAGCAGCCTGATTATCAGTGACATTCAAGACAATCGCCTGAACCGGCGACAGCCAGAGCGGGAAACTTCCTGCGTAATGTTCAATCAATACCCCAATAAAACGCTCTATCGAACCTAGAATGACTCGGTGCAACATGACTGGGCGATGTTTTTCTCCATCGGTTCCAACATAAGTCAGGTCAAAGCGCTCCGGTAGGGTAAAATCGCACTGGATTGTAGCACATTGCCACTCCCTGTCAAGCGCGTCCTTAAGCTTAACATCAATCTTCGGCCCATAAAATGCGCCATCACCTTCATTGAGTTCAAACGGCAGACCACTATCTTCCAAAGCACTCCGTAGCGCACTGGTTGCCTGCTCCCAATCAGCGTCACTGCCGATCGACTTCTCTGGCCGGGTCGATAGCTCCATCACGTATTCAAAACCAAAAATACCTGCCACGTCGCGAACGAAGTCCATAACACCTTTGACTTCAGCATCAATCTGATCCGGACGGCAGATAATATGGGCATCATCCTGGGTGAAACCACGCACTCTCAACAGACCATGGAGAACTCCCGACTTCTCATGTCGATGAACGGTGCCCAGCTCAAAATAACGGATCGGTAAATTACGGTAAGAACGAGGCTTTGACTTGTAAATCAACATATGAGCCAAACAGTTCATCGGCTTGATGCCGTACCCCTGCTCGTCAACTTCAGTGAAATACATATTCTCGCGATAATGATCATAATGACCGGACATCTTCCAGAGTTCGGTCTTAAGAATCTGTGGGCCGACAACCAGTTCATAACCACGCTTCAGATGTTCTTTACGCTCAAAATCCTCAATAATACTTCGGAGCATAGCCCCCTTAGGGTGCCAAAGAACTAACCCGGCCCCTGCCTCTTCACTGAAAGAGAAGAGATCCAGCTCCCGTCCCAGTTTACGATGATCCCGTTTTCGTGCTTCTTCAAGGCGATGAAGGTGAGTTTTCAGCTCTTTTTTATTTTGAAATGCTGTTGCGTAAATCCGCTGCAACATTGCATTGTTCTCGTTACCTCGCCAATAGGCGCCGGCAAGACTGGTCAATTTAAACACCTTCAGCATCCCGGTACGAGGGACGTGGGGACCACGACAAAGGTCAACAAAATCACCCTGTCGGTAGAGAGAGACACGATCCTCCCCAAGATCTTCAATTAACTCGACCTTGTAATCCTCACCCATGCTGCGAAATAATTCGATAGCACTGGCACTGGACATCTCCTCACGAACCACCGGTTGATCAGCCTTGGCCAGTTCGGTCATTTTTGCTTCTATAATGGGGAAATCTTCCGGGACAAATTTTTTGTTTTCACTGTAAAAATCGTAATAAAAACCATCTTTAATCGCCGGACCAATGGTCACCTGAACCTCACTACCGTAGAGTTCCTTAACCGCCTGAGCCATCAAATGAGCAGATGAATGACGAATAATTTCCAGTGCTTCTGGAGAATTCTGAGTAATCAGTGAGAGTTTTCCAGACTTCACTAACGGCTTGGTCACATCAATCAAGTCACCATTAAACCGGGCGGCGACAGACTGGCGTGCTAACCCTTCGCCAATAGTAGTCGCCACATCATGGGGAGTCGACCCGGACTCAACCTCTTTAGTCGATCCGTCAGGAAGTTCAATGTGTAATAAAGCCATAAAATTGCCCCTAATTTAGATGCAGCAACAAAGCAAATAAAACAAAAAGAGGCATCTTACAGATGCCCCATAGTACAGCGCGGTCATATCATAATGGTAGGCACGGGCGGGATTGAACCGCCGACCCCTTCCGTGTCAGGGAAGTGCTCTCCCACTGAGCTACGTGCCTGCATTAAACTGCGGCATTTTATGTAGCAGACCGGCTTCGATACTGTCAAGCTATTTTATCAATTTCACTCTACTTTTGACTGTTTTAGAGGGACAATTACCACATGGTATTTTCAAGCTTGCCTGAAACTAAGGACAAGGCTAGAGTAAACTTTTATTCTTAGAACAAAACAATATCAAAATGGAAAAAATTTCAATTCAAATAAGGAGAATCGAGTGCAGACCATCGACCAGTTGATCCATTTAAGTTGTCAGAAAAACACTGATAAAGTGGCGTTACGTTATAAGTACAAAGGTCAGTGGCAACCATTAACCTATACAAAATTGTGGAATAATGTCGAGAAACTAGCAGCAGGCTTACTCCAGTTAGGAATCAAAGAAAAAAACCACATTGCTTTGCTTGGGTCATCTTCCCCACGTTGGACAGCAGCCTATCTTTCTATATTACGCAGTGGTTGCGTCGCGATTCCCATAGATAAAGAGTTAAAATCAACTGAGTTGCGACATATTCTTAACGACTCAGATGCTCAAGCTGTTTTTGTGGGGCAACCTCAATTTGAAACGCTTCTGGAAGTTATTGATGATTTACCCCAACTAAAGAAGGTCATCCTCATTGATGCGCCGTTATCAGAGATCACTGATCAAAGCAATATTGCTGGTGCCATGGAAAATCTGTCCAATGAGTGGAAAAAGCTGGTTATAAATTTAGACATTACTCCCGAACTTTCTAAGCCGGTTGAAGATGCTGCAATTCAAGCACACTTGGCATTAACCGGACAGGAAGAACAATCAGGAAAGAAAAAGAAAGCCATCAATTTTCTATCTGAAGCAGAAATAACTCGGAACCACTTGCTCAAAGAACAACGTCTATTTTCCTATAAAGATATTTTTCATGACACCCCATTGCCCCCAGCATCTCACCACCCAAAAGACCGGGCCGTGATTCTGTATACATCAGGCACGACAGGTCGCTCAAAAGGTGCAATGCTTAGCCACCAGAATATCGTGAGTAACATTCAGGCAGCATGCCGGTGTTTCCAACTTGACAGTTCGATAAAAACCCTCTCTTTTTTGCCGATCAACCATGTTTTTGAACAAGTTTGCGGCATATTATTGCCGCTTTCACTTGGTGGACAAGTCAATTTTGCTGAATCAATAAAAAAACTTGGCGATAACCTCAATGAGATCAAACCTACTTTTCTTCTAGGGGTTCCTGCCGTCTATCGATTGCTATACGGCCGCATCATGAAAAATATTGAGTCAAAATCAAGTTCGCGGCTGCTTTACAAATTCTCACTAACCCGAAAGATTGTCACAGCAAAGGTTCAACAAGCTGTTGGCAATAAAACTACCTTTGTCAGTGGTGGTGCTGCCCTTGATCCAGCCATTGCCGCAGGTTTTCACAACCTTGGTTTAAACTTGCTACAAGGCTACGGAATCACTGAAACCTCTCCGGTCATCTGTGCGGAGAGCCCAACGAAGAGCAAACCAGGAACCGTTGGAGAAGCCCTTGAAGACGTTGAAATTAAAATTGACAAGCCAAATACAGAGGGAGAGGGAGAGATATTAGTTAAAGGTCCGAACGTGATGCTTGGTTATTATAAAAACAAAAAAGCAACCGCCGAAGTATTATCAAATGGCTGGTATCGAACCGGTGATTTGGGACGAATCGATGCAGATAAAATGCTTTCCATCTGCGGAAGAGTTAAAAACCTTATCGTTACACCAAATGGAAAAAATGTTTATCCAGAAGAAATTGAGAACCAACTACTTAAGAGTCCATATATTGCTGAGATCATGGTCTATGGGCATAAAATAAGTGCAACAGCTGAAGAAATTTACGCCATCATTTTCACGGAAGAAGAAGCACTGTTTGCATTGACCAAAGAGCAGGACAATGGACCAATGTCAGCGGCCCAGATTGAAACCCTTATCCGCAAGGAAATTCTGATCTATGGCAAGGATCTAGCTGATTACAAACGAGTCAAAAAATTCACTTTAAGAGAAGATGAATTTCCAAAAACGACCACCCGCAAAATCAAGCGCTATATTGTGGAACCTGAAATTTCGACAAGCGGTGAGACAAAACAAACTAGCCGCCCTTAAAGGGCGGCTAGTATCATCACTATTGAATCGTTATAACTAATCGAGTTGAGGCTCAACTCGAATCAAACAAGTTGGTTGCGAAATGATATCCAGCTGTCCTATTTCTTTCAACGCACTGGAGATATTGGCCTCTTTCGCAGCATGAGTCATCAAGACAATGGGAATAGAACCACCTTCCTGCCCCTCTGGTTGAATCATAGACTGGATACTAATATCATATTTCCCAAGGCAACCTGCAATTTCAGCCAAGACCCCCGGTTGGTCAATCGTAGTGAAACGCAGGTAATAATGGCTAACAATTTCACTCATCGCTTTTATCGGCAGAGTATTGATCTGATCTGCACAGTAGCCCATAATGGGGGCCCGCGATCGTGCACCGGAAACATAATCTCTGCTAATTGCCATCACATCACCCATAACCGCACTGGCGGTTGCATCCATGCCTGCGCCACTACCATAGAGCAATATCGGGCCGACAAAATCCCCCATTAAGCGCACAGCATTAAAAACACCACTCACTTCGGCAAGCTGATACGATTTAGGAATCATGGTTGGATGAACTCGAGCCTCAATTTGTTCACCATGGTTTTTACCAATGGCTAACAATTTTATTTTGTATCCCATTTGTTCTGCAAACTGAATATCTACAGCTGTGATTTTACTGATTCCTTCAACGTAAACCTGTTCAAAGTCAACAGTTGTGCCAAAACAAAGGGCAGATAACAAAGCGATCTTATGAGCGGTATCAACTCCCTCAATATCAAAAGTAGGATCAGCTTCAGCGTAACCTAAGTCCTGAGCTTCCTGCAGTACTGGAGCAAAGTCACTTCCCTCCTCAGTCATTTTTGTCAGAATAAAGTTACAAGTTCCATTCAGAATACCGAGAACCGAACTGAATTGGTTACTACAAAGATTTTCCTTAATTGCTGATATAATTGGGATTCCCCCACCTACAGCAGCCTCAAACATCACTGAAACACCTTGACGATTTGCAGCTTCAACAATTTCCTGTCCATGGATCGCCATTAATGCCTTATTGGCAGTCACAATATGCTTGCCGTTAGCAATTGCCTTAAGAATAAAGCTTTTAGCCGGCTCATATCCACCAATGAGCTCAATAACAATGTCAATCTCAGGATTGCTGATTACTGCTTCAACATCAGTCGTTAACACACCAGGTTCAAGTTGCACACCACGATCAGTCGTCATATCAAGATCGGCAATTTTAGCCAACTCCAACCCATGGCCAAGTCTTTTTTCCATAATAGTGCTATTACGCTGAAAGTTTCTGACAACCCCAGTACCAATAGTACCAAATCCGAGCAAACCAACCTTAACTGCACTCATAAAAACCTCAAAGAACCTAAATAATTATTTACTGATTGTTTTTCCGGCATTTTTGGCGATTTTATCAAGAAGACCATTGATAAAAGCAGGTGAGTCTTTTGTGCCATACCGTTTTGCAATTTCAATAGCTTCATCAATCACAACCGGAGCTGGGATATCCGGTTTATAAAGAAGTTCGTAAGCTCCAATTCTTAAAATTGATAGATCGACTGGAGTCATTCGTGACAATGACCAATTCTTTGCAATCTCAGAAATTTTCTCATCAAGCACCGGGCGAAACTCGGTAACACCTTGAATGATTGATTCCGCAAACAATCGTGTCGCTGTCGCCAGAACAACCTCAGTGGTCTCCACAGGTTCACCTAATACATCATCAGCAAAACGGTAATTATCCCAGAAAGAATCCATCAATTGATTGGGCTCCGTCTGGCTTTTATCAAGCTGTAACGCAAATAACATCTTTAGTGCATATTCACGTCCAACACGGCGATTATTTGACATCCTTCTAAATAGCTCCCAACAGATTAACCATTTCAAGAGCACCCATGGCTGCCTCGACACCTTTGTTCCCAGCCTTGGTTCCAGCACGGTCTATCGCCTGCTCAACTGTATCAGTCGTTAACACACCAAAAGAGATCGGCAAACCTGATTGCAATGACACCGCCGCAATACCTTTGGTCATTTCGGAGCTGACATATTCAAAATGTGGGGTTCCGCCACGAATTACCGCACCAAGACAGATCAAAGCATCATATTTTTCTGAATCAGCCATTTTTTTGGCAATCAAGGGTAATTCAAACGCTCCGGGAACTTTGACGACCGTCATTTGTTCACTATCTGCGCCGTGACGCGCCAGAGTATCAATGGTTCCTTCCAATAACCGGTCAGAGATGAAACTGTTAAAACGACTCACAATGATACCGAATCGAAAATTTTTAGCTTCAAATGTTCCTTCAATAATTTTTGACATAATAACTCCTATAAAAAATACTAGAGATTCTCTAGTAGATGTCCCATTTTTTCTCGTTTAGTCTTGAGGTATTTAAGATTTTCCAGATGCGCAGGCATTTCAATCGGAATCCGCTCTACAATCTCCAGACCATATCCTTCAAGTCCAACAATTTTCTTTGGATTATTGGTCATCAAGCGTAATTTTTTCACACCCAGTTCCGCCAGAATCTGTGCGCCAATTCCATAATCACGCAAATCATCTTTGAAACCCAAAGAATGATTCGCTTCAACCGTATCTTGACCCTGATCTTGCAGAGCATAAGCCTTGATTTTATTTATTAGACCAATACCACGCCCTTCTTGACGCATGTAGAGGATAACCCCAACACCTTCTTTCTCAATCTGTGCCATTGCAGCCTGTAATTGTTCACCACAATCACAGCGTTGTGAACCGAACACATCGCCGGTCAGACACTCCGAGTGAACCCGAACCAGTATTGGCTCTTCTGGATTTATTTCACCTTTAATCAAGGCCATATGTTGAGCATGATCAACATCATTTTCGTAAACGATTGCAGTAAATATACCACCATAAGGAGTTGGGATCGTCGTTTCAGCTGCACGGCGAACCAGCAACTCTTTCCGCATCCGATAAGAAACAATTTCAGCGACCGAAATAATTTTAAGCTTGTGCTGCTCTGCAAAAATTTCCAACTGTGGCATCCGTGCCATGGTGCCATCATCATTCATGACTTCACAGATCACACCAGCAGGCTTAAGTCCAGCCAAGCGAGCGAGGTCAACAGAACCTTCTGTCTGACCCGTTCGCACCATTACGCCACCCTTTTTAGCTCGCAAGGGAAAAACATGTCCCGGACGCGCTAAATCCCGTGAGGTCGTCTCATCAGCGACAGCAACCTGAATCGTATGGGCACGATCAGCAACTGAGATCCCAGTGGTAACGCCTTGACGTGCTTCAATTGAAACGGTAAATGCGGTACCAAAAGATGAATTATTATCTGTCACCATCAAAGGCAAATCCAACTCATCAGCCCGTGCTTCGGTTAGGGAGAGACAAATCAGTCCGCGCCCCTGCGTTGCCATGAAATTAATAATTTCAGGAGTTACCATTTCTGCGGCAACAACCAGATCGCCTTCATTCTCTCGATCTTCATCATCAACCAGAATCACCATTTTCCCATGACGAATATCGTCAAGAGCGGCTTCTATCTTTGCAATTGTCATAAATTTTATCCTTCATCTTCGAACTATATAGTGGCCAAACAAAAATTTCTGCAACACCGCAGGATGGACTTTTTGCAACGCCATTTTATCTCACAGAAAACCATTTTTGGCAAGAAAGTCCAGATCCACTTTCTGATTATCTGCAGAACCACTCTTAGATTGTAATAGACGCTCAACATAGCGTCCGAGTAAATCTGTTTCGATATTCACCTGCGAACCCTCTCGACAATCTTTTAATGTTGTCATTTCCAAAGAGTGAGGGATAACAGCAACCGAAAACATATCTTTTTCAACTCGGTTCACTGTCAAGCTGATACCATCAACAGCAACAGATCCTTTTTCAACCAGGTAGCGCATTACCTCTGGAGGCATCCCAAATTCAAATCGAATCGCATTCTGATCCACATAACGTCGCCTCACCAATGCAACACAATCGATATGCCCACTAACCAAGTGTCCTCCCAAACGATCTGAAAGACGCATAGCACGCTCAAGGTTAACCGCCTGATTCGCTCTTAAAAGTCCCAGAGTTGTGCACTTCAGAGTTTCTGGTGAGACATCAACAGTAAAACCACTGTTATTCCAGGCAGTGACGGTCAGACAAGCACCATTCACAGCAATACTCTCGCCTAGCTGCAGATCCTCGTTAACCAAACTACTGGAGATCTGCAATTGAGCCGAACCTCCTTCTCGCTTGAGCCCATAAACTTTGCCAACAGACTGAACTAATCCAGTAAACATGGTGAGATATCTCCCGTTATCATCAGATCTTCTCCAGTCTGTTTGTAGCACACATCTTCAAGTTTTATGGCATCAGCCATTTTTGGGCACCCTGACCCAGAAAAAATCCCAAAGGGGGATGAACCACCAAGCAGCTTAGGAGCAACAAACAACATCAGCTGATCAATCAAGCCTTTATTTAATGCTGCTTCGGCCAATTGTGCCCCCCCTTCAAGAAGAAGCTTCTGAATATTTCGCTGGCCCAATTCTTTCCATAGTGCTGGGAGAGAAACTTGACCAGAATCAGCAGACAAGAGAACAACCTCAGCTCCGATACTTTGCAGTGCTGAAATTTTCCTTTGATCAGAAGAAATCGTCGCAATCAGAGTTTTTGCTGCCGATTTCTGTTTCAACATTCGGCATCCAGGGGATATTCTTAACTGACTATCCACAACCACACGCAAGGGATCACAACCAGGGCCATCAGGTAAACGGGTATTGAGTAAAGGATCGTCACTCATCACGGTTCCAATACCAACCATAATCGCATTAACCCGGTCACGCAACTGATGGACCTGCATACGGCTCTCCTCCCCAGAAACCCACTGCGAGTCCCCAGTTGTTGTTGCTGTATTGCCGTCAAGGGTCATTGCTGCTTTATAAATTGTGTACGGAAGGCCAGTTAAAATATGTTTTCTAAAAGGCTTAATTAGATGACGACACTCTGATTCAAGAATTCCTGTCTGCACCTCAATACCGGCTTTTCTTAGCTTCTCAATCCCTCTCCCTGCAACTTGGGGATTCGGATCAATAATACCGATATAAACAGATTTGATTCCGGCAGCAATCAGCGCATCAGCGCATGGTGGAGTTTTGCCATGGTGAGAGCAAGGTTCCAGCGTAACATAGATATCTGCGCCCTGCGCTTTTGTACCCGCCTGTCGCAACGCAAATATTTCAGCATGCGGTTCACCAGCTTGGGGATGAAAGCCCTCTCCAACAATGTTCCCCGCATTGACGATTACAGCTCCAACTGGAGGGTTAGGGGCTGTCCGTCCCTCCCCTTTTCTCGCCAAATTCAGAGCAAGTTGCATAAAGTGGTGATGGTTTGAGTCAGACATTACCGTGACAACATCCCTGTTGATTAAATGCAAACGCCGGAATACCCCTGACAGAGATTCCGGCTTTTAAATTCATAGTGAGTATATAGCAGTTATTGAGAATGTTTCAACAAATCATTCAATTCCGACATAAATTCATTAATATCCTTAAACTGCCGATAAACAGATGCGAAACGGACATAAGCCACCTCATCCACATCATGTAATGTATCCATGACCGCTTCACCTATCAAACTTGCAGAAATTTCTTTATCTCCACACTCTTGAAATCGACGTTCTAGTTGATCAACTAAGGCCTCAATCTGCTCCACAGAAACTGGTCTTTTTTCACAGGCTCGTTGCATCCCCGAAATAATTTTAGAGCGATCAAATGCTTCACGTCGACCATCTTTTTTGATCACCCAAGGGAGAATTTCTTCAACACGTTCATAAGTCGTGAAGCGTCTCTCACAGGATGGGCATTCACGTCGACGGCGAACATTATTGCCCGCTTTTCCGAGTCTTGAATCAACGACACGAGTATCTGCATAGCGGCAAAACGGGCAATTCATTGGTCACTATCTCCTGTATATTGATGAAACTTGATTCCAGCTTCAGTCAGCATTTCCAAAGATAATTTATCCGGATAACCACGGCCGAAAATCACTTCAACAATCCCGGCATTAATCAGCATCTTGCTACAAATTATACATGGGGAATCAGTACAATAGAGAATTGATCCGGCGATATTTGCCCCATGCCGCGCAGCTTGAATAATCGCATTTTGTTCAGCATGCAAACCCCGGCACAGTTCATGACGTTCCCCTGATGGGACATTAAGTTGATCACGTAAACACCCTGTAACATCACAATGTGTGATTCCACTAGGCGCACCGTTATAGCCCGTTGCCATAATATTTTTCTCTTTAACCAGTAAAGCACCAACTTGTCGACGCAGACAGGTAGAACGAGTGGCTACCAACTGCGTAATCTGCATAAAATATTCATCCCACTCAGGACGCTTCATCTTTGCCACCTATTTTAGTCGATCTGCATATAGAGGGAATCTCAAACAGAGCTCCTTGACCTCAGCTCTAATTTTAAGCAATTCGGTTTCATTATCAATATTCTTTAGAGCACGATCAATCCAGGCCGCAACTTGCACCATTTCAGGCTCTTTCAATCCACGTGTCGTTGTTGCCGGAGTACCAATACGGATGCCACTGGTGACAAATGGTGACCTGGTATCAAATGGAACTGCATTCTTATTCACTGTGATACCAGCATCTTCAAGAGTTTTCTCAGCGACTTTACCGGTAATCTCAGTCCCCGTGAAGTCGACCAGCATCAAATGGTTATCGGTGCCACCAGAAACTAGTTTATAGCCTTTTCCAACGAGTTCAGCAGCCAGAGTCTGAGCATTTTTGACCACCTGAATTGCATAATCTTTAAACTCAGGGAGGAGAGCCTCCTTAAAAGCAACTGCTTTCGCAGCGATAACATGCATCAGTGGTCCGCCCTGAATCCCAGGAAAGATGCTACTGTTAATTTTCTTACCCCATTCTTCGGTAGAAAGAATCATTCCACCACGCGGGCCACGCAGAGTTTTATGCGTCGTCGTGGTCACAAATTCTGCATAGGGAACAGGATTGGAATGGACACCAGCAGCAACCAACCCGGCAATATGAGCCATATCAACCATAATGACTGCACCTACAGCATCAGCAATTTTTCGAAATGCAACAAAATCAATTTCACGCGGATAGGCGCTGGCACCAACAACAATCAACTTTGGCTGATGTTCTTTTGCCAGACGTTCAACCTCTTCGTAATCAATAGTCCCAGTAGCTGCGTCTAAACCATAAGGGATAATATTGTAGAGTTTGCCGGAAAAATTGACCGATGATCCATGGGTCAAATGACCTCCGTGAGCCAGATTCATTCCCAGAACTGTGTCGCCAGGCTGGCAAACGGCCATGTATACTGCCATATTTGCCTGTGCACCGGAGTGTGGCTGCACATTGACATGCTCAGCACCAAAGAGTTCCTTGGCACGGTCAATCGCAAGCTGCTCGGCAACATCAACAAACTCACAACCTCCATAATATCTTTTTGTTGGATAGCCTTCTGCATACTTATTCGTCAGGACAGAACCTTGTGCTTCAAGAACCGCCTCACTAACAAAATTTTCTGAAGCAATAAGTTCCAGATTATATTCCTGGCGTTCCGTTTCCTTAATAAGGATCTGGGAAATTTCAGGATCAAATGTCGTAAGATTCCGTGTAGTCATCAATATTCTCCCATATCAAATCTAACTGTTAAAAATAAAAAACGGGGCAATTCATCAGCCCCGCTTAGTTTAACCCTTTATCACCTGTTGTTCTATAGCAGTGATTTTATCTAATCGATTTTGGTGTCGACCACCTTCAAATTCGGCATCAAGCCAGACCTCAACCAATTTCTTTCCCTGTTCAATGGTTAAAATCCTTCCACCCATCGCAAGAATATTAGCATTATTGTGTTCACGTGCCATTTGTGCTGTAAATTCATCATGAACCAGTGCAGCCCGGACACCAGAAAACTTGTTAGCTGATATCGACATCCCTATCCCTGTCCCACAAATCAGGATCCCTAATTGAGCATCACCAGAGGAAACAGCAGCAGCAACTTTTGCAGCAAAATCAGGATAGTCAACAGAATTGGAACCATCAGTGCCAAAATCTACACATTCAACCGCCCTCTTACGCAACAACTCAAGAACAGCCATTTTCAACTCATAACCACCGTGATCACTACCAACAACTATCATAAAAAACCTCAGATTTTGCGAAAGACAAGGGTCGCATTAGTACCACCGAAACCAAAAGAATTTGAGACGACAATCTGACAATCTGCCTGCCGCGCCTCATTCGGGACATAGTCAAGATCGCATTCGGGATCAGGCTCTGTATAGTTAATGGTCGGAGGAACAATTCCATGCTTGAGTACCAAGGCAGAATAAGCTGCTTCCATACCACCAGCAGCACCCAAACCATGCCCAGTCATGCCCTTAGTAGAACTGACCATGACTTTTCGTGCATGATCACCAAAAACGGACTTAATTGCCATTGTTTCATAAAGATCATTGAAATAAGTTGATGTTCCGTGGGCATTGATATAATCGACTTTTTCAGGGTTCACACCCGCACCATTAAGTGCCATTTTAATGCAGCGAGACGCCCCTTCTCCGCCTGGCGCAGGCTGAGTCAAATGATATGCATCGCTACTAAGGCCATATCCAGCAATTTCACAATAGATATCAGCGCCACGCTTTTTGGCACTCTCGTATTCCTCAAGGATTAGAATACCAGCACCCTCAGCCATAATAAATCCATCACGATTCTTTTCAAATGGACGACTTGCTGTCTGAGGATCATCATTGCGAGTAGAAAGGGCCTTCATAACATTGAACCCACCGATCGCAAGTGGAGTAATTGTCGATTCAGTACCACCGGCAAACATGGCATCGGCATCACCGCGAGCAATCATGTGATAAGCATCGCCGATCGAATGGGTTCCCGTTGCACATGCGGAAACAGAGGCAAGATTTGGACCCTTAGCCCCGAACTTTATTGATATATGGCCTGGTGCTAAGTTGATAATCAACATTGGAATAAAGAATGGGGTAATTTTTTTATAGCCTCGTTCAAGCAACACGCTGTGATATTTTTCGATTGCCGGCAACCCTCCCAGACCTGACCCAACCACAACCCCAACTCGCTCAGCGTTGCTATCATTAATTTCAAGTCCAGAATCTTTTAACGCCATTTCAGCAGCTGCCAGACCGTATTGAATAAAGAGATCCATCTTCTTAATCTCTTTTTTGGCAATATAGTCTTCCGCATTAAAATCTGTGACTTCACCAGCAATCTGCGTTGGCAATTCAGAAGCATCAAATCGGGTAATTGGACCGATACCACAACGACCATTGGTAACAGCTTCCCAATTTTTTTCCGTTCCAGTTCCCAAGGGAGATACAACACCAAGCCCGGTGACTACGACTCTACGCATAAAAAACTCGCTTTGATAAATGAGGAATATTTAGAAATTCAACGGTAGTAAACAAAACGGTGGTGTCAGATCCATATCCGACACCACCGCGATTAATCAGGAAGCTTTGTTGATATAGTCAATAGCATTCTTAACAGTCTGAATCTTTTCTGCATCTTCGTCAGAAATCTCGACGTCAAACTCTTCTTCCAGTGCCATAACCAGTTCAACTGTATCCAATGAATCTGCACCTAAATCATCCATAAAAGCTGCAGAATCAACAACTTGCTCTTCGTCCACACCCAGTTGCTCAGCAACAATCTGCTTTACTCTTTCCTCAATAGAAGCCATTTACTTTCCTCCTTCTCAAGTTATGTAGGCCATCAAAACAGGCCAGTTTATTTACATGTACATTCCACCATTGACGCCTATAACCTGCCCGGTTATATAACCGGCCTGTTCGGACGCCAGAAAAAGAACCGTATGAGCAATATCATCCACAGACCCAAGTCTTGCCAATGGAATCTGAGCTGCCAACTCCTGCCGCTTATCTTCCGGAAGGGCATCAGTCATGGCCGTGGCAATAAATCCCGGCGCAACTGCATTTACAGTGATATTACGTTTTGCCAGTTCACGAGCGTTAGAACGGGTCAATCCCATCAATCCCGCTTTGCTGGCGCAATAATTTGCCTGCCCAGCGTTACCCATCTGCCCGACAACCGAGACGATATTGATGATCCGCCCGCTACGTTGCTTGGTCATCAACTTGGACACGGCACGGGTACACAAGAAAGCGCCCTTCAGGTTGACATCAAGAACAGCATCCCAATCTTCGTCTTTCATTCTTAACAGGAGTGCATCACGGGTGATCCCGGCATTGTTAACCAGAATATCAATTCGATCAAAGGTTTCTTTAGCTACCTTGACCATCCGCTCTACATCTGCTGCTACAGTGACATTACCCTGCACAGCAACCGCCTCAGTGCCCGCAGCCTTAAGCTCAGAAACAAAATCTTCGGTTGCTTGAAGATCCACATCAACAGCTACAATTTTAGCACCTTGCGCTGCCAATGCCAGCGAGATACTACGACCAATCCCGCGTGAAGCACCCGTTATTAATGCAACTTTATCCTGAACCATACATATCTCCTTCAATCTCGAGGCTTAATTAATATAGTACACTAACTTTGATATCTTGCAAAAAGCAATATAACGCTAAGCTAAAAGTTTTTCTAAACTGGCTACATCAGCAATATTTTTTTGTGTCGCAGACCGATCGATCCGTTTGATCAAACTGGAAAGAACCCGACCTGGACCAATTTCAATATATCTAGTAATCCCTAAGTCCTTCATTTTCTGAATCGATTCATTCCAGCGAACCGGCGCACAAACCTGTTCAACTAATAGATTTTTCACTCTGGATTCTTCCTGATAAGGTACTGCTTCAACATTACTGACAACCGGAAAAGTCAGCGGCGCAACATAGATCAGGTCAAGCTCTCCCTGCAAGCGTTGTGCAGCCGGAGCCATCAAGGTAGAGTGAAATGGTGCACTGACTGGTAAAAGCAGTGCTCGCTTAGCACCCCGTTCTTTGGCCAAGACAATTGCGCGTTCAACTGCAGTGGTATGTCCAGCAATCACAATCTGTCCAGGGCTATTATAATTGGCCGGAGCAACGACTTCCCCCGATGCAGCATCCTGACAGAGCTGCAATAGTTCTTCACCCTCAATTCCCATAATTGCAGCCATAGCTCCGGTACCAACCGGAACAGCTTCCTGCATAAAGATACCACGTTGCCGAACAGTTTTCACCGCAACGGCAAAGGTAAGAGCCCCAGAAGCAACCAGAGCAGAATATTCTCCGAGAGAATGTCCCGCAGTAAATGAAGGGGACAGATCTGTTTCTTCTTGAAGCACCCGTAGCGCAGCAATGCTGGTTGTCAGAATTGCTGGCTGGGTATTAGCCGTCAATTTAAGGTCGTCTTCAGATCCTGAAAAACAAAGAGCAGCAATATCAAAGCCTAGTACATCGTTGGCTTCTTCAAACACTAAACTGGCAATATTGAAATTTTCCGCGAGATTCTTTCCCATCCCGGAATATTGAGAACCCTGCCCTGGAAAGACAAATGCATCCATTTTTTTAAGTTCCTTCAATCGAACTGACTGACCTGCATACCTACGGATTACCAGCGGATCAACGTTGAACCCCAGGTAAAACCTCCACCAAAAGCAGCCGAAAGAATCAGATCGCCCTCTTTCAACAAGCCTTGATGATAAGCTTCATCAATGGCTATTGGAATCGTCGCTCCTGAAGTATTGCCATACTTATGTACATTAATGAAACTCTGTTCTTTGGTCAATCCAAGGCGCTTTGTTGTCGCTTCCAGAATCCGAAGATTTGCCTGGTGTGGGATAAACTGTGTAACATCGGCACTGGTGTATCCATTTGCAGTCAAAGCTTCTTTTGAAACTTGGGTCAACGAACGTACTGCAACCTTGAAGACTTCATTGCCCTGCATCTTCAGGTATGAGAGTCTAGCCCCAATTCCCTCAACTGAAGCAGGATGCTTCGCCCCAAATCCAGGCTGGTAAAGGAGTTCAAGATAATTTCCGTCCGAATGCAGATGACAAGACAGCACACCAGACTCACTCTCCTGTGCTTCCAACAATACCGCTCCTGCCCCATCTCCAAACAAGACACAGGTATTTCGATCAGTCCAATCAACAGAACGGCTTAAGGTCTCAGCACCAATCACCAGAGCTCTTTTGCCACGGCCGGACATAATATAATCATTCGCACTCGACAAAGCATAAAGAAAACCGCTACAGGCCGCCGAAACATCGTAAGCAAAAGCCTTTTTCGCACCAAGGTTCGCCTGGACAATGCAGGCCGTCGCTGGCCAGGGATAATCGCCAGTAATGGTACCCATGACAATCAGGTCAATATCCTCAGCTGCTACTCCCGCCATATCCATGGCACGTTGTGCGGCAATAGTCGCCATGTCAGAAGTACACTCATCCTCAGCTGCAATCCGCCGCTCTTCAATCCCGGTCCGGGTAACAATCCATTCATGACTTGTATCAACCATTTTTTCAAGATCTTGATTGGTCATAATCTTCTTGGGCAGATAAGAACCTGTACCGACAATGCGTGCTTTCATTCGCTTGTGACTCCTTTAGCTGTCGTTATCTAAAAAAAACCTCTAGAGCAAGGTTGCCAGTTTCTCTTCAAAACGAATATTTGCATATTCACCTGCTTGGCGAATTGCAATACTGATCGCTACGGAATCGGAACTACCATGACAAACAACTCCGACACCAGAAATACCAAGCAAGGGAGCACCACCATATTCCGCAGGATTGATTCTCTTTTTAAAAGCAGTGAATGCCGGACGACTAAAAAGGTATCCAAGCCTTGCCCAGAAACGGCTTCCAATCTCCTGTTTCAACATCGTTCCAATGGCAACAGCCAAACCCTCTGAAACTTTTAGTAAAACATTACCGACAAAACCATCACAGACCACAACATCAACTGAGCCATTATAGACATCACCACCCTCAACATAGCCCAGGTAATTTATCTGTGATTCTTTTAGTAGTTGATGTGTCTCACGGGTTAGATCATTCCCTTTTTTTTCTTCCTCGCCATTGGAAAGCAAACCAACTCGCGGACGAGACTTACCAAGAAGATGTTCGACATAGAGGCTTCCCATAATGGCGAACTGGTATAGATGGGATGCTTTGCAATCGACATTAGCTCCCATATCAAGAACCAATGTCTGATCATTGAGATTAGGTAAAAAGGTTCCAATAGCTGGACGCTCGATCCCCTTGACTCGTCCGAGAACAAACATTCCACTTGCCATGATAGCACCAGAATTTCCAGCGCTAACAACTGCAGAAGCTATACCCTGCTGTGCCAGATTGAAGGCAACCCGGATGGATGAATCCTTTTTCTTGCGCAGTGCATCTGAAGGTGAATCATGCATACCAACAACTTCACTGGCATGATGGATCTCTAGACCTAAACCCTGGGTCTGATGTTTATCAAGTTCTGCTTGGATCTGCGCTGTATCCCCAACGAGAATAACCTGACAAGCCCACTCCCGGCAGGCAGCAATCGCACCTGCAACCTCGGCAGCCGGTGAATTATCCCCACCCATAGCGTCGACGGCAATTTTAACAGACATAGAGAATCTTAAACCAAATCAAACTTCGCTGCTATTAATGATTTCTTTACCCTTGTAGGTTCCACAATGCGGACACACACGGTGTGGTAACTTAGGCTCTTGGCACTGAGGGCAAATTGAAATACTCGGTGCTGTAATTGCATCATGGGCACGGCGCATATTTTTTTTGGATTTAGATGTTTTCTTCTTTGGAACAGCCATTTACTTTCTCCTTAAAAATCAAATAAATAATTTTGTTTATAATAAATTTGTTGGAACATCGCCTGACTTGAGAATCAGGACTCCCTAAAATTCATATCGGCTAATGCAGTGAACTTATTGTTAAAAGGCTTTTTGACACAATCACATTTTTCTCTATTCAAATTTAATCCACACTCAGGGCAAAGTCCCTGGCAGGAGATACTACATACTGGATTCATTGGAACGGACATAAGCAATTGCTCCTGTAATGGTTCTTGCAACTCCAGTATGTCATCCTTGTAGGCTATCAGGCTCATATCATCAACCTCAAGCTCTACCTCTTCTTCCGTTTCGCATTTTTTAAGCTCAGGTACGAATGTAAGTGCAAATGATTCAGATAATATTTGCTCAAATCTTTGCAAGCAACGCCCACATTTCAAACGAACAACTGCATCAAAGTGACCATCAACGGTAACAAACTTTCCTGTCTGCTGAAATCTCAACTGGAATGCTAATGGTTCACTAAACTCAGGTCCATCCTCAACAGCCAACTCAATCAGTTCGGGAAAATCACTCAAAGAGCAGGAGTATGCTTGCTCCAGCCATCCCCTTTTGATATCTTTAAGTTCAAGACGCACAATCACCACCAAGGCAAAAGATACAGTATAAAGAGAGACAAAACCATGTCAAGACAAAAGGATGGTTCTCCAACTGTAAAGAATGGCGCATTTACTAGCTTATTCAACTGAGGTTTGCAAGTTATTTTTAAATTTTCGCACAACTGTTAATTAATACCAACTGGATGGCCGTAAAACATCGAATTACAGCCATTTACGCCTTATTAGACTGAAATTATAGCAGGAGAAAACATTGACAGACAAGCAGACAAGTGACGAAATTCTTAAATTAGTTAAAATTATGGCAGCATTGCGAGGTCCTGACGGTTGCCCTTGGGACAGACAACAAACACCGACAACACTAAAACCCTATATCCTTGAAGAAGCATACGAATTGATCGAAGCCATTGACAATGAAGATACTGCAGAAATTCTTGATGAATTAGGAGATTTACTGCTACAAGTAATTTTCATTGCGCAAATTTTTACTGAGCGAAATAAATTTGGGCTGGCCGAAGTCGCATCTTCAATCAGCAATAAATTAGTTCGAAGGCATCCACATGTGTTTGCAGATGCAAACCCTGATGAACATGCGCAACGCTGGGATGAAATTAAGCAGCAAGAACTTGCAGCAAGAGGCAAGGGGCTCAAATTAGCGGATCGCATTCCCACCAACCTGCCAGCACTAAAAAAGGCGACAAAAGTAGCAAAAAAAATGAATCGGGAATGCCCAACAATACAAATTCATAATATCCAAGATAATATTTCAATGCTTACAGGACTCATGGATGAATCGACTTCTGCCCACAATCAACAGGAAAGCATTTTGGGTGAGATACTCTTTTGTACTGTTCAACTTTCTAACTCTCTACAACTTGATGCGGAAGATTTATTACGTAAAAAAACCATGCAAGTGATAAATGAAATCGACATTTAAAAGAGTGCTTAACAGGTCATTAATTGCAAAGTTCTTGAAAAACAATAGGTTTTAGATTTCGTCCACCCAGATCGTGGAAAAGCTGTACATAAAGCTGTTGATAATATGAACGACACAGTAAAGCCAGCACGCAGCCACACTTTGCCTATTTTTTAATCAGTTTTTTTTACCTGTATTTTCAGTAACTTGAAAAGACAAAATGGTTTCCACACAGAAATACCATATAGCTCCCACAAACAGTTAGTTGTTATTTATGAAAGGATCTGCAGGTGTTTATAAAACTCTTAATCGTCTTCACAGTGGTGCCAATAATTGAGCTATATGTATTAATCGAAGCCGGTCGACAAATAGGCGTTGGGGCAACAATTGGAATGATTTTTTTGACAGGAGTTGCCGGGGCTTACCTGGCAAGGAGTCAGGGATTTAATTTAATAAATCGGATCCAGACGGATCTGAATCAAGGACGAATTCCAGCTGAGGAGATGATGGATGGGGCAATGATTTTATCCGGGGGCCTGTTACTACTAACTCCGGGGTTCTGTACCGATCTGTTTGGTTTCTGTCTTCTGACCCCAGTGACCAGACAATTTTTCAAAGTCTGGTTGAAAAAATGGCTGGATCTCAAAATCCGACGGGGAGAAATCCATTTTCGTAAGTATTGACTACCTTGCGCCCCTGCGACGCAATAGTTGCCATCCTTGGCGGATCTCATCCACTTTGAATATATAGCAACAACCCAGATAGATCAGCGCTCCAACGACTACTGCAGCAGATAACACCAGAGACTTGTTCAGAAATAAACCATCCTGCATCCAATCTACAGTATTCAGCAAGAAGGAAACAGCGAGTGCCATCAACAGACAGGCAGGGATTACTTTTACAATTGGTACATAGAGGGCTTTTTGAAAAAAGGTACCAACCCTACGCTGCAACAATACCAGCAGCATGAGTGCATTAAACATAGATGCTACAGTTAGAGCAATTGCTAACCCCATAAATCCATAAAATTGCATTAAAACTGTACCTAAAACCAGATTGACCAATAGGGTCCAAAATGAAATCAGAACCGGCGTTCTGGTATCTTTCAGAGCATAAAAAGTTTGTGCAGCTATACGACTATAGCCGACAAAAATAAGTCCTGGCGCATAACAAATCAAAGCAATAGCCGTATTTTCAAGAGCTTTTAAATCAAACTCACCTCCCAGAAAAAATAACGAATAGATCGGCTTGGCGCAAATAATTAATCCCACAATAGCAGGAAGGGTAAACAGAGTAATCAGGGTCATGGCAAAGGTTAACGACTGCCGCATACCAGCGTGATCATCCTCCGCGACCTGGCGACTCATCATTGGCAAAGCAGCCTGCGCCAAAGAAACAATAAAAATACCCTGCGGAAATTCAAACAGTCGCTGACCGTAATAAAGATAGGAAACGCTCCCCTCAGGAAGAAATGAGGCCAACAGCCGGGTCACAATGATATTGATCTGGTAGATGGCAACACCAACTATTCCAGGCAGCATGAGAGTCATAATCTTACGTAAATAGGGATCTTTCCGGAAATTAAAATCGAGCCTTAAACGAATACGATAACGGCATAACACCGGAAATTGCATTAATAGCTGGACAACTCCACCCAGCAATACCCCAACTGCAAGGGCAAAAATTGGCTGTGCATACAAATGCCCCATAGTCAAAGCACTGAGGATCATTGCCAGATTTAAAAACAGAGGCGAAAGAGAAGGAACAAAGAAATGCCCTCGAACATTTAAAATACCAGTCAGCAAAGCCAACATCGACACCAGTCCGATATAGGGGAACATGATCCGGTTCAGTTGATTCGTCAACTGCAACTTTCCAGCGACCTGACCAAAGCCATAACCGATCCCCTGAACGATCCAGGGTGAAAACAAAACTCCCAGGGACACAACAACCAGCATGATCAGCAGCAACAAGGTGACACAACGGTTAGCCAGCTGTTGCGCCTCTTTTTCACCTCGCTGATGAAAAACTTCAGAAAACGTCGGGACAAAAGCAGCGGTCATAGAACCTTCACCGAAAAATCGGCGCAACAAATTCGGGATAGTAAATGCCATAAAAAAAGCATCGGTCATCATCCCCGCACCAAATAGTCGCGCAACAACCACATCACGAATCAGGCCAGCGATTCGACTGAGCGAAGTTGCCGAAGCCATCACCATTGTTGCAGAAGCAATTTTTTTCTTCTCAGCCATTTATAAATTTTAATCCTTCACAAAGAGCCCATAACAGATTGAAGATTCGACATTTTTTCACAATAATTACTATTTTCTAACTTGACAGAAGAACAATTAATCTTTAGTATCACCAAACTTTGAAGCTAAGATATTTATTTATAACAAGGAGAAACAATTCGTGGCCAACCATAAATCAGCAGCAAAACGTAATCGTCAAAATGAAGTAAAAAAAGCACGCAACGCTCACATTCGTTCTTCAATGCGTAATCTAGTCAAGCAGGTTCGCGAAGCGGTCATCGCTGGTGATAAAGAAGCAGCACAAAGTGCACTTGAAAAAGCTCTCCCCTACATTGATAAAACATCGACAAAAGGGGTCATCCATAAAGCAACTGCCAGCCGTAAGATCTCCCGTTTGACAAAACTGGTTAATACCCTCAATTAAGGAATTAACCAATATATATATTTCAAGTTTTAAAGGGGCTCTTATCGTAGCCCCTTTTTTATTTGGTTTTATTTTTGACTAAACGCAATATCAGGCTATCAAGTAAAGCTCCGGCATCAGCTCCACTTGATTTCATAGCGAGATCGGTTTCTAAAAACAATTCATGAGCGCTGATAAAATCATTACGCGAAAACTTTTTCCCCTGCTGAATCAAATTATCAACAACAAAAAAAGGGACTCCGGCAAGCTTTGCAATATCTTTTGCTGGACACTTCTGAACCTGCAATTCACGTACTTTCCAGAGCTGTCGAAAATGTCTTACCAACAGAGAAAGGATTTTTAACGGGGCTTCACCTGCGGTAGTGAGCCGCATAACCAGGGTCAAAGCATTTGCGATATCCCCACGACCAACAGCATTACCCAATTCAAAAATATTTTCTGCCCGACCCCTGGAAACAACCGCCTGGACATCTTTTATATCAATCAGTGTAGCAATTCCGATATAGGTCTGTAATTTATCCAATTCGGCATGAATCTCATGCAAATTACCGCCCACAATCGAACAGAAGAGATCTAACCCATCTGCTGAAATCCTAATATCACGCTGATTGAGAGCATTACGAATATATTGAGGAATTTCTCTATCGGATAAGGGTTTGAATTCAACCAAGGCTCCGTTTTTTTTAAGCTGCTGGAAGAATTTACGACGATTATCAATTTTGCCAGCGATAAACAATAGGCAGGTTTCTGGAATTGGGTCTTGCGTATAAGGAAGTAATTTTTCTAACTCAGCAGCAGGGAGCTGGTGCGCATCCTTAACTGTCACCAGCCTTCTTTCAGCAAAAACGGGTAAAGTCATTGCCGCTTCAAGGATTTTTTCTGCCGTGGTCTCTTTTCCGTAAAACTGGTTATCGTTAAAATCATCTTTTTCATCAGACAAAACTGCTTGTCTGATTGATTGTGCCGCTCGCTGAATAAGGTAGGGCTCTTGTCCACAGAGAAAAATCAGCTCGGGGATCTGATTTGAGCGTAATTTACGATACAATTCATCTGCGGTCATAGAACCTCTTGCATAAAATCAAAGCTTGGACAAGCTATGATCGTTCAAAAATCATCAAGTAGTTGATAAAGAGTTTCTTCAGCCAAGCGCAAAATTATTTCATCAATTGCCTGTTGCTCGAAGTCCTCCTGATCATTTTTATCATCGGCAGCACGGTATTCCTCGCTCCAACTAATAGTCCTCTGCCAAAGAGATTGATCAGTTTCAACCTGGCGCAGCACAACATCAACAACCATTGTTGAGCGATATTCGCCGATATTATCGTTGGGATCATAAGAGAGAGCCCGACTTTTGTAATCCCGAATCGTTCCGGCCAAAATAGCTTCCGCATTATTTGGATTTTCAACCTGAACTATTTTACTATTACGTGCAAATACTTCGCTCACCTGAGTGGTCATCTTATACTCAAGTTGTGGTTCAGCCGTCCTATTAATAAATGATGGTATATAGAGTTTTTCAACTCCACCGGGCAATGCACCCGCCTGTCCTGGAAAATGATAGCCACACCCCACCAAGCAGAACAAAAGCAGAACAAAACTGAGAATTCGCATCATGCCACCACAATATTAATCAGACGTCCAGGGACAACGATAATCTTACGCACCTGTTTTCCTTCAATAAATCGCTGCACATTCGGTTCGACCAGAGCTTCTTCTTCAATGGATTGTTTATCTGCGGCGACAGCAACCGTAATTTTACCACGAACCTTACCGTTCACCTGCACAACCAGAGTGATTTCTTCAGAAACCAAAGCAGATTCATCCCAACTTGGCCAACCAGAGGCTTCAACACTTTTTTGATGCCCTAGCAGCTGCCAAAGTTCTTCACAGATGTGTGGCACAAATGGGTTCAATAAACAGACAACAGCTTCCAATGCTTCACGCATCACCCCTGGATTTTCTTGTCGTGATTTAAACGCATAAATCGCGTTAACCAGCTCCATTACTGCAGCTATAGCGGTATTAAAATGGAAATTACCATCAACATCTTCACTGACCTTTTTGATGGTCTGATGGGTTTTACGGCGCAAATCAGAGGCATCTCCGGAAACATTTTCAGCAACCACAGCCGTTTCTATTAATTCCCTATTGTCAGCCACAGCCCTCCAAACACGATTGAGAAAACGGTAGCACCCTTCGACTCCCTGCTCATTCCATTCCAGATCTTTTTCAGGAGGAGCTGCAAATAGAGAGAATAATCGTGCAGTATCAGCACCATATTGATCAATCAGCTGGTTTGGATCGACAACATTTTTTTTCGACTTACTCATTTTTTCAGTGCGGCCCAATTCAACAGTTTGACCACAAAGAGCGCATTTACCATCAATAACTTGCTCGGGGTACAACCAACCATGCTCTGCGCAACGCTGGGTTTCTTTACAGACCATCCCTTGAGTCAGCAGATTGGTAAAAGGTTCATCCGCATCCAACATTCCCAAATCACGCAATATTTTAGTGAAAAAACGGGCATACAATAAATGCATTACAGCATGTTCTATTCCACCAATATACTGATTGACCGGCAACCAATAATTAGCAGCCTGTTTATCTAATGGTCCATCGGTATAATCGGGACAGGTATAGCGAGCAAAATACCAAGAACTTTCTACAAAAGTATCAAAAGTATCCGATTCACGTCTGGCCGGAAGACCACATTTCGGGCAATTAACCTGCAAAAAATCTTTATGTCTAGCTAGTGGAGAACCACCTTCACCGGTTAATTCAACATCGGTTGGCAATATCACCGGCAAATCTTTTTCAGGAACAGGCACTGCACCGCAGCTGTCACAATAAACAATCGGGATTGGTGTCCCCCAATAACGTTGCCTTGACACTCCCCAGTCACGCAGACGATAATTGACTGTCTTACGCCCCTCGCCACGGTCATCCAGGAAAGCAGCGATCTGCTCTTTTGCCAACACATTGTCGACACCATTAAATTGACCGGAGTTGGTCAAGAATCCTGAGGCGGTATACGCTTCAGTGAGTTGATCAACAACCAATACTTCACCCTCGGGTTGGATAACCACCCGGATGGGCAACTGGTACTTTTTTGCGAATTCAAAATCACGTTGGTCATGCGCCGGAACCGCCATAACAGCACCAGTGCCGTAGCCCATCAACACAAAATTCGCGAGAAAGATCGGAATTTTTTCACCATTGAGTGGATTAATACAGAATGACCCGGTAAAAATTCCTATTTTTTCAAGATCACCGCTAGTTCGATCGGCCTTATCCTGACGCTCCACTGCAGCAATAAAATTATTAACTTCTTCTTCCTGATCAGCAGTAACTAACGATTTCACCATAGGATGTTCTGGTGCCAGGCTCATAAATGTTGCACCAAATAAAGTATCCGGCCGAGTGGTAAAAACCTTTATCTTTTCGTTCCGGTCAGCAACTGGAAATTCGATTTCACAACCATAACTTTTACCGATCCAGTTGCGTTGCATCGACAATACGCGCTCCGGCCAACCAGGAAGCTTATCAGTCCACTCCAATAGTTCGTCAGCATAATTGGTAATTTTAAAGAACCATTGTTCAAGTTCTTTGGGCTTAACCTGATTATGGCAACGCCAACAACAGCCATCTTCAACCTGTTCATTGGCAAGTACAGTTTGACAATCATCGCACCAATTGACTGAAGATCCCTTCTTATAGGCCAAGCCCTGTTCAAACATCTTCAAGAAAATCAACTGTTCCCAACGATAGTAATCAACATCACAGGTTGCAAATTCCCGTTGCCAATCGTACGAAAGACCAATCCTTTTCAGTTGCTTCCGCATACTGTCGATATTCTCATAGGTCCATTTAGCCGGATGGATACCATGTTCAATCGCAGCATTTTCTGCTGGCATTCCAAAAGCATCCCAGCCCATTGGATGAAGAACGTTGAATCCCTGCATTCGTTTAAATCGTGCGACGACATCACCAATCGCATAGTTACGAACATGGCCCATATGAATACGACCAGATGGATATGGAAACATTTCAAGCAAATAATATTTTTCTTTTGCAGAATCCATGGAAGCACAAAAAGGCTTGGTTTCCTGCCATATTTG
>JAOZLQ010000001.1:32011-46151 GCA_029934755.1 Desulfuromusa sp.
ATAGCTTCAACATCTGTCGGATTGTACTGATTGTCCATAAATCCTCCGCAACGGGAAACGACACCGTCACCTGTAAAATCGAGTATATACACGAAAACCGGCTAAGGCCGGCATCGCTATAAACAAAAAGTTGAGGAAAAGAATTCCTCTATATTTTATGCTGTCCCGGAAACAAGGGGAGAGTCAAATCCTACCGGATTATTTAGCCCGATAAGTGATTCGGCCACGAGTTAAATCATAGGGAGATAATTCAACTGTCACACGATCACCTGGAAGAATACGAATGTAATATTTACGCATTTTCCCAGAGATATGCGCCAACACGACATGATCATTATCAAGCTTAACCCGAAACATAGCGTTCGGTAACGGCTCTACGACAGTTCCTTCGACTTCAATTGCTTCTTCTTTTGCCAACGGTGCCTCCTAATATGAAAATTCACTGCATGACTAACTTTATAATTAAGAATAATGGAGTTTTATTACACGTTCACACGGGACTGTCAAGCCCAAGAACAGGGCTCATCGCCGTTGTGCTTCAGGGTCGAGGAGCCTCCGCACAACCTCGACAAGGCGGGCAGTTTGTAGCGGTTTAGTAATATATTCATCTGCGCCGATCTTCATTGCCCTTTCCCGAGTCATTGCTGCCCCTTCAGTTGTAATCACAATAATCGGAAGTTTTGCATAAACACTATCATTACGAACCAAGCCAACTAGCTTCAAACCATCCATCATTGGCATGTTAATATCAGTCAACAATAGGTCATATTTTTTGGAGGATAGTTGTTTTAACGCAGCAATACCATCCCCAGCCTCATCAATCTGCAAGTTGGGAAGGCGTTGCAAAGCAAATACAATGAACTGCCTCATCGTTGGAGAATCATCAACTACTAAAATATTAGCGGCATACATTTCTAACAAACTCCACTAACAAAAAAATACCATCACAGCATAGCGGTTTCTTGATACGCTTGTTTCAATCACGGTTCAATAGCTGCTCAATTGTTTCCATAATCATCGCTGATTTAAAAGGCTTAGTGATGTATCGATCAGCACCAACCTCCTCACCACGGGAAATATCCTCAGGAGTCCTCCTTGCCGTCAAAAGAATGATTGGGATACGGCGAGTTTTTGGATCTTTTTTGAGTCTTTCACAAACCTCAAAACCATCCAATTCCGGAAGCATGATATCCAGTAATATTAAATCAGGGGCCTCTGCAGCAACGGCCTCAAGAGCTGCCAACCCCGTTGTTGCCCCCTGAACCAGGTATCCTTTGGTTGTCAGAAGAATACTTTCCAACTTCAGCAAGCTTTCTTCATCTTCCACTATGAGAATTTTTTTTCCCATAACCTTAACCTCCACATGTCAGCAGGAATGAAATCATTATAGCAAAAGTCAATCAAAAATGGCTCTTAAAACACAATCAATAGTTTATACATGTAAAGCTTGATCCATCGCTAATCCTGCTTGCGAAAGAAAAACTTCAAATGCATTTGCAGCACAAATTGGTTGGCTAGCGGGGTAATTATCACCATACAAAAGGGCAACAACCTCTCCATCACTCACCAAAGGTCCGAGAAAAACCTCACCTGGAACTCCAATTAAAAACTTTTTGAGCGTTTTTTCTGCTGCCGTTTTGTTCAGTGAGGAGCGGACCACCCCCTTTTTTTTCATAACCTGAGAAAACAAAGATCCAGAGTCAACATGCAAGCGCATCTTCCGCACAATGTCATCAGCAGAAATATCATGGCCAACTAATCCAAACTGTCCGACACCAACGAGTTCATTGCCCCTGACATCAAAGATAATAGCCCGATTCATGATCTCACTGGCATAACGAAGAATCAAAAGAATAATCCCACCACCGAGTTCGGGATGTTCTAATTCCGCCAGCATCCCTCTCAGTAAATCTAATCCATACTGCCCTTGATGACTTTCCAGTTCGGCCAACTCACGCTCAATGACCTCATCATCAATTGGATTTTCGTAGCCCAGTTCAGCAACTTTTTGTCCTTTAACAACAAGCCGTTGCGAACTAAGGCCTTTCTCAAGCATAAAATCGAGTGGGTTCAATTGGGCACTACCAAACGATTTCATCTCTTCAAGTCGAAAAGAAAAATAGCCTTCAGTCCAAGAAAGAAAACTGAAGATAATTTTTTCTATTTGCACCGCGATTAACTGCTCAATCTCACTGGAAGCAATCTGAAATTTATCAATCAGAATTTGCCCCAATGGTTGATGAGAACTCAAGGATTGCTGATACTTTAATGCATCATCAACCTGATCTTCGGTCACAATTTTATTCCGGCGCAGAAGTTGACCGAGAGTTTCTGGAAAAGAATTGGAGGAAGCACGAACAACTTGCCCGTTGAGAAAACAAATCACTCCTTCGCCCTTCTGTCCCTTAAGAGCCAGAGATCCTGATTTTTTACTCAGGCTGAGAATCTGCAGAATATCAGATATTCCCAAATCTTCTAAATAACCTTCAAGTGCCATTAAAAATTCTTCTTCCCTCGCCCCTTAAACTCCAATCGCAAGGGAACCTGATCAAAATTGAATTTTTCTCGAAAACAGTTCACCAGATAACGCTGATAAGAGAAATGTATTTTATCGGGCCGATTCGTAAACAAAACAAATGTCGGCGGTCTTACAGCAGCCTGAGCAGCATAATAAAACTTAATTCTCTGATCGCCAACCATTGATGGGGGATGTTTACTGACAAATTCTTCCAACCCTTGATTTAACTTGGCGGTTGGGATACGCCGGTTAAACTCAGCAGCAACTTCTTCGACCTTGGACATAATTTTACTGACTCTCTGTCCGGTCAATGCTGAAACAAACAGAAGTGGAGCAAAAGGCAAATATTTGAAACGCCGCTGGACCTCAGCAATAAATTTCCCCATGGTCTGATCATCTTTTTCAGGCAAATCCCACTTATTGACCACCAGTATCAGCGCACGTCCTTTTTCATAGGCATACCCAGCGACAGCAAGATCCTGATCAGTTACCCCATCTTGAGCATCAAGAACCATCAAAACAACATGAGCCCGATCCATTGCCTTCAGGGCAGTTACAGCACTATATTTCTCCACCGTCTGGCTGATCCGTCCCTTACGCCGAATCCCGGCGGTATCAATCAGGACAAACCGCTTTTGATTATAAACAAAAGGGGTATCAATGCTGTCGCGGGTTGTTCCAGAGACCGGATTAGCGACAACCCGTTCGTAACCCAGCAAACGATTGACCAATGATGATTTCCCGACATTGGGGCGTCCGACAATTGCCATTCGAATTTCAACTTCAGGATCTGAATCTTCCGGTGCTGGTGGCAACAGTTTTTCTAAATCCTCGACAAGATCATTAATGCCACGTCCATGCTCAGCAGAAAGGGCATAAAATTTATCAATTCCCAAAGCATAAAAGTCAACGGTATCACCTTCCTGCTTTTCACCATCAACTTTATTGATCAGATAAAAAACCGGTTTATCGACCTGACGTAACATTTTAGTAATTTCAATGTCTGCTGGTGTCAAACCATCTTTAACATCCATCAAAAAAAAGATAATATCCGCTTCTTCAACAGCTAGTTGCGATTGCTCGCGCATCTGAATCAACAACCGATCTTCACTGACCGGTTCAAATCCACCAGTATCAATTAACAAAAAAGGTCTTAAAAAACGGTTCACTTCAGCGTAATGCCGATCACGCGTGACTCCGGGGAAATCTTCAACAATCGCTTTACGTTTTCTCAGTAACCGATTGAATAATGTCGATTTTCCGACGTTAGGTCTACCAACTATGGCAACAGTTTTTATCATCTACTTAATATCTTTCTTTATTTGATAATGGCGGGGACAGAATAATTTTCGAAGGAACCACGAAAATTATTCTGTCCCCTTCGTGTAAAATGGGATCGTGATGCCCTTAGCAAGGGTGTTTGTTGCCAGGGATGGCAACAACAAGCCCCACGGATGGGTTCATGTGTCCCTTGCTATGGGCGTTGCGAGCCCATTATGCTGAATAGTTAATCATTTTTTACTATAGCCAAGTTCACGCAACATACGCTCATTCTGACTCCAATCTTTATCAACCCGAACAAACAGTTCAAGAAAAACCCGAGTACCGAGTAACCGTTCAATGTCTTTTCGCGCTTCCTGACCAACGGTTCGGATCATCTGTCCCCCCTTACCCACGATAATTTTTTTATGGCTATCGCGTTCAACGTGAATCGTCGCCTGAATAACCACCAAATTTTTCTCTGGCTTTTCCTCAAAAGTTTCAACTTGTACGCCCACACCGTAAGGAATTTCTTCATTGGTACGACGCATAATTTTTTCCCGCACCAACTCAGCAACAATAAAACGCTCCGGTTGATCGGTCAGCATATCACCAGGATAATACTGAGGCCCTTCCGGCAGATAGGGTTCAACTCCCTGTAACATTTGTGAGACACCATTGCCACTTTTAGCTGAAAGGGGAATAATCTGGGCAAATTCAAACCGCTCAGAATACTGCTGAATCAAGCTAAGCAAGCGGGGCGGCTTTACCAGATCAATTTTGTTGATAATCAAAAAAACCGGAACCGATGATTTATCCAATAGCTTGAGGATATATTCATCACCCCCACCCGGAGAATCATCTGCCTCAACTAGGAATAAGATCAAATCAACATCTGAACAGGCACCTATCGCCTGATCGACCATAAAACGATTCAACTTACCCTTTGCTTTATGAATTCCCGGGGTATCAACAAACAGAGCCTGACCACCTGGAAAATTATGAATACCAAGAATCCGATTGCGGGTTGTCTGGGGTTTATTTGAAGTTATCGCTATTTTCTGCCCAAGAATCCGATTGAGCAGAGTCGATTTACCAACATTGGGTCGGCCAATAATTGCAACATAGCCGGATGAAAAATTTTGTTCAGTCATCTTTTTTTACTATCTCTCTTAATAGCGGATGATCCAGCGCTACCGCTGCCGCTTTCTGTTCAGCATTTTTTTTGCTGCTACCACTGCCCTTCCCAAGTAATTTCCCTGAAAAATAAACTTCCATAGAGAAAATTCTTCCATGATCGGGACCGGAAACCTGCGCCAATAGATATTCGGGGAGAGTCCCATACAGTGCCTGTAGACGCTCCTGTAAACAAGTTTTATAATCACTACCGTAGCGTAACAGAGCCGATTTTTCGATCACAGCACTAAAAACCATCTCAATCACCTGGCTGACCGCAACAAACCCACCATCCCGATAGATAGCTCCAAGCAGCGCTTCTAAAGCATCGGCAAGTAAGCTCGATTTTTCACTTCCTCCACTGCGCTGCTCCCCTTTTCCCAAACGGAGGCCTGATCCAATTTGTAACTGTCGCGAAAGTGCAGATAACCCCTTTTCGCTGACAACTTCAGCACGAATGCGGGTTAATCCCCCTTCTGGGATATCAGGATAGTGACAGTAAATCCAATCACTAATAACCAATTCCAGCACTGCATCACCAAGAAACTCCAAGCGTTCATTGTGAAAAACAAATTCAGCCTGTTCATTACTGAAGGATTTATGGGTTAATGCTTGAAGCAAAAGTTGTCGGTCGGTAAAAGTATAACCGATAGTTTTTTCCAAATCGTCCAAAAAAAATTGCATAATCCCTCCACAACCTTCAAATTTTCGCGGAGTATAACCAAATTAGGGAAGCAGTTCAATGATTTGCAACGCATAGATCGGACTTTATGCGCCACCAACGGGTTTAACCTTGATTCATTTCTTAGCGTTTCTCTATACTAGAGTGACTTACACTAATTCTATGGTTAAATAAAGAACCTCGTCATCAAATTAAATGATATAGACACACTTAACAATCATACAGCAGACAATATGACATTTGATTCAATTACCGGCCACAAACAGCAAAAAAATATATTACTCCGCGCTATTAAAAGTCAGCGCGTTGCTCATGCTTATCTTTTTGAAGGGCCGGATGGAATTGGTAAAAGGCTAATGGCTCTTGCTTTTGCCAGTTTTCTATTATGTGAAAACGGTACAAGTTGTGGAAAATGTTCTGCCTGTCTCAAAGTTGACCATAGTAATCACCCGGATATTCATTTTCTCAATGCTGAGGGCTCTGCCCTTAAAATTGAGCAGGTCCGCCTACTACAGCAGCAATTATCCCTGCGTCCATTAGAGGGTAACTATAAAATTTGCCTGATTGATGGCGCTGAGCATTTCACTCGTGGTGCAGCAAATGCGCTGCTAAAAACGTTGGAAGAGCCTCAACCAGGAACAGTGATTATCCTGCTGACAAATCATCCAGAAAAACTCCTGCCAACGATTCGTTCCCGCTGCCAGAAACTTCCCTTCGCCCCCCTCCCAAAACAGCAGATGGCAACGATCCTGGCACAAAAGCTCGATTTGAACGATACCGAAGCAACAGTTCTGGCAGCGCTTTCTGAAGGAAGCTTTAAAAAAGCCTTGGGACCAAACCGAGAGCTTTTTCTGGAAAAACGCTGTAAACTGATTCAATCCTTGTCAGCATTGTCATCAGGCAGTACTATTCCGATTTTCTCTTTTGCTGAGACACTGGAAGCGGAAAAAGAATCGCTCCCTGATATTTTAGATATTTTTCAAGCATTTTACCGGGATCTATTATTACTTAAACATAGTCAACCGGAAGAAAAACTGGTCAATCTGGATCTACTTGATATTCTGCATCGTGAAGACAGATCGACAACAACAGCAAGTGTACTATTAAAGCTAAATGCTTTGGAATCTGTCCGCTTTCACTTACAACGTAACGTCAACTGTCGTCTAGCACTAGAAGTTATGTTGATGCGGATCACCGCTGCCTGAACTTCAAAGGACAAACACATATATGGAACACCTTAAAATAGTCAGTATCTCTTTTCACACTGCGGGAAAAATCTTTGATTTTGATTCTCAGGACTTTGACCTGATTCCAGGAGATAAAGTTATTGTTGAAACCGAGCGTGGTCGTGCGCTTGGAACCGTCCTGCGCAAACCACGTGAAATCAGTCCGGATAAAGCTCCACCAAAACTCAAAGCAATTTTGCGTATAGCAGGAGAAAATGACCTGCAAATGGCTCAAAGCAATTCATTACGGGAAAAAGAAGCGCTGCAATTCTGCCAACAACGGGTTAAACAGCGCAAGATGGAGATGAAACTGGTACGAGCTGAATATTTGTTCGACGGTTCAAAAATCATTTTTTACTTTACTGCTGATGGGCGGGTCGATTTTCGTGAGTTGGTCCGCGACTTGGCGCAACACTTCCGCACCCGCATTGAAATGCGTCAGATTGGGGTCAGAGATGAAGCTAAGCAGGTCGGTGGATTGGGCATTTGTGGCAGAGAACTCTGTTGCAGCAATCATTTGCGTGAGTTTGTCCCCGTTTCGGTAAAGATGGCTAAAGCGCAAGGGCTGGCGTTGAACCCAACAAAAATTTCCGGTCAATGTGGACGGCTCCTTTGCTGCCTGGCCTATGAATATGAAACCTACAATGAAATGAAAAAGACGCTCCCAAAGTGTGGAAAAAAGCTACAACTGGAAGCAGGCCTTGCTGAAGTTATTTCTCTAGATATTCTTGCGCAAAAAGTTACTTTATCGAGAAATGGCGAACGTTTTCAAATGCATATTAGTGATCTACAAAAAAATATTGATAGTGTAGAAAATACTCCAAAAGAAACCCCGGAAAAACAGAAAGAACAGGTCAAAAGGCGGCCAGATGAAAAACATGAAAAAAATAACAAACTAAGAAAACCAAGCCATCGCCCTGACAAAAAAAATAGTAATGACAAGACACCGCCCAAGCAAGAACAGCAAGAGAACAAAGATGGCACCAGCCAAGAGAAAAGTAAGCGAAGACGTAGACGGCCTAGACGTCGTTCAAACCGGCAGGAAAAACCAACTGATAACAAATCCTGATGACTGATCAGTGTATTCATTAATGCGCTACCAGCAAATTTGAAATAATAATGTAACTCTGTATACGGGAGCTGAATATGAGCAAAACTTTTTATGTGACCACACCTATTTATTATGTCAACGATGTCCCCCACATCGGCCATGCCTATACCACCCTGGCCTGTGATGTCATCGCTCGATATAAACGTGCTAGAGGTTATGATGTCGCCTTTTTAACCGGAACTGATGAACATGGGCAAAAAGTCGAAACTGCCGCAAAAGCAAACGGTGAAACCCCTCTGGAACTAGCTGACCGTGTTGTTAAACGTTTTCAGGCTCTCTGGACTAAATTAAACATCTCCCATACTGATTTCATTCGGACAACGCAGGAACGCCACAAACATACAGTACAGGAACAGTTTAAAGCGATAGAAGCCAAAGGGGATATATATCTTGGTGAGTATGAAGACTGGTATTGTACTCCCTGTGAAACCTTTTGGACCGAAACTCAATTACTTGATGGCAACTGCCCCGATTGTGGTCGGCAGACAACTAAATTGAAAGAAGAGTCTTATTTCTTCCGCATGAGTAAATATCAGGATCAACTCCTCAAACATATTGAGGACAATCCCGATTTTATCCAACCCAAATCACGGCGCAATGAAATTCTCAGTTTCATCCGTGAAGGATTACGCGACTTATCCATCTCACGAACATCATTTTCCTGGGGAATCCCCGCTCCTGGCAACGAAAAACATGTAATTTATGTCTGGTTTGATGCACTGACTAATTATATTTCCGCCCTCGGTTATCCAGAAGATAAAGATGGTAACTTTGCAAAATACTGGCCTGCTGTTCATGTAATTGGCAAAGATATTTTACGTTTTCATGCGGTTTACTGGCCAACATTCCTGATGGCGGCCGGGCTACCATTACCGGAAAAAGTTTTTGCCCACGGGTGGTGGACAGTTGAAGGGCAGAAAATGAGTAAGAGCCTGCGCAATGTCGTTGAACCAAACATGTTGATTGATAAATATGGGGTCGATGCAATTCGCTACTTTTTACTACGTGAAGTCCCATTTGGTCTCGATGGAGACTTCTCACACAATGCACTGATTCATCGCATTAATTCTGACCTGGCCAATGATCTCGGCAACCTGGTTAGCCGTTCAACTGCTATGCTCAGCAAATATTTCAATGGTGAACTCCCTGCCCCCAATACCCATAATGAGACAGATCAAGCTTTCATTGATCTATTTGCCAATAATATTCAAAAGATTGATACTCTCCTAAGTGCCTTGGCATTCAATAAAACACTGGTAGTCATATGGGAACTGATTTCTGCAGGCAATAAATACATTGACGAAACGGCACCATGGACACTGGCAAAAGATCCGGAGCAACGTGAACGATTAGCAACAGTCATGTATAACCTGATGGAATCCATCCGTATTATTGCCCTGCTGACTGCCCCCTTCATGCCATCCACTGGTGAGAAAATTTTACAAATTCTAGGTTGTGATAGCAATAATTTAACTCTTGATGGTCAGGATCAATGGGGTGGTTTGGTGCCGGGAACCAATATTGACAAAGCAGCTCCAATGTTTCCACGGATAGAAAACGAATAGAACCAACAAAAAGACTTCCTTACCAGGGCGCTCCATGCGCCCTGCTTTTTTGGAGCACTAAAAGTGCAAGATAATCAACTTCCATTATTAATTGACAGTCATGCGCATCTAGACGGTGATAAATTTGCGAATGATCTTGATGAAACCGTTACGCGGGCAACAGCTAACGGTATCAGCCATATACTCACTATCGGTTGCGATCTGGAAAGCTCTGCAAATAGTATTGCTGTCGCCGAAAAATATGAACATATATTTGCTGCTGTCGGCGTCCACCCTCACGATGCAACAGAAATAAATGACGCGACTCTGGCACAGTTAAAAACAATGCTCGCTCATCCAAAAGTTGTCGCTCTGGGCGAGATCGGCCTTGACTACTATCGTGATCATTCACCGCGAGAAATTCAACGCAGCGCCTTTCGACAACAGATACAACTGGCAAGGAAAGTTGGTAAGCCGATCATCGTCCATGATCGTGATGCCCATGAGGAAGTCATACAGATTCTTAAAGAAGAAAATGCTGCTGAAGTTGGTGGTGTGCTTCATTGTTTCAGCGGTGATCTGAACATGGCGAAACAATGCCTTAAACTTGGATTCTACCTCTCATTTACCGGTACAATTACTTATCCCAAAAATGAGGAAATCCGAGAGATCATCAGAGAGCTTCCAATTGAACGGATGCTGGTTGAAACTGACAGTCCCTATTTATCACCACAAAAGTTTCGTGGCAAACGGAACGAACCAGCCTATGTCCGCTATACAGCAGAAAAAATGGCGGAGATTAAGGGGCTTACGATTGATGATGTTGCTAGAATTACCAGTCGTAACTGTCATGACCTGTTCGGCATTGGTTCGGTTGATCAAAGCGGTAAAATAGCTTACCAGATCCGCAACTCCCTCTACTTGAACATTACCAACCGCTGCACCAATAGCTGTATTTTCTGTGCAAAGTTTAGCAATTTCATCATCAAAGGGCATGAGTTAAAGCTTGACCATGAACCCTCTGTATCAGAAGTTAAACAGGCCATCGGCGATCCAACTCGTTATGCGGAAATTGTCTTCTGCGGCTACGGCGAACCGTTACTGCGCCTCGACCTGATTAAAGAAATATCTCGCTGGCTCAAAGATCAGGGGGTATCAGTCAGAATCAACAGTGATGGCCAAGGAAATCTTGTGTATGGACGCAACATTCTCCCAGAGCTAACCGGCCTAGTTGATGCCATCTCCATTTCACTAAATGCACCTGATGCAGAAAACTACCACCACCTCTGTCATTCAACTTTCGGCGCTGAACAGAGTTACCAAGCAGTCAAGGATTTTCTCCAACAGGCAGCTCAGTATATTCCCGAGGTCATCGCTACAGCAGTGACTTATCCGGGAGTCGATATTGCTGCTTGTGAGCAGGTCGCAAGGGAGTTAGGTGTGAAATTCAAAGCTCGTAAATACATCAAGGTGGAATAATAAAATGGATAATGGTTCACTCATTTGCCAAATAATTTATTCAAAGTATTATCTAACATTTTCTTAATCGGTTCTACTTCACCCCCTGCACCAGGTGCAATTGTATCCAATAGCTTCTGGCTTACCTTTTCCTTGGCTTTATCGATCACCTGATTTTGCAGTACTACCGAATCATACCCTACTTTTGGATAACTTAATGTCCCCTGAATTTGGAGTGGCAGATAACCCCAACCATCCTGATCAGATATTGACTGCTTAAGACTTTTACCAACCCTCAGTTTATTCATAATTTCGGGCGCAAAACGTGTATCAAGTTGCAGGTTGAGACGACCGTCGATATTGATTGTCCCGGTAGAAGTCAATTTAGTTTTAGAACTGCCGAGGTGACCATTGATACGAGCCAAACCATCATGCAAATTGTATTGACCGGTCAGTGTCTGAAAGCTGAGAATCTTAAGATCCGAGTTGCCAAGAAAATCGGCCATCCCTTCTATCACTGGTGATCCTTTAGCTTCTCCATTTTGAAGATTGAATTCTCCCTTAAGCTGAAGGGCTCGCAACAAATTATCAGGGAGGGTTCCTCTACCAGAAAAACTGCTCTGCCACTGCAACTGCCCGGAGACACTATGTTCTGTTTCAGGAAATAATCCTCTAACTAAGGTCATAGCATTCGGTTGATTGAGTGCAATCTCCCCTTGATAAGCAAATCCTTTCACCCCAAAATTGATGAATGAAGAAGCTTTAAGCCCTCCCCCTCCAATTTTGCTGGATAAGTTGCGAATCGACAACCGATTTTTTTTCAGGCTCAAATCTGCTGTAACTTTATCAATATTCAATTCTTTATAGATAAAACGATTAACCGCAAGCTTTCCATCCATAGCGATGGGAATATCAATAGGATCAATTTCATCTGCCCAAGTTTTTTGCCGCTTGATTTGGGGCAAATTACTGGCTTTTTTGGAAGCACGTGTGATCTTCCCACCGGACTCAGGAAGAATTTTATTAAGATTTAATATATCTGCAGTGAGCACAAAATCACCAAAGAAGATATCAGTTGCTGATTTCTCTGCTTTAAGCTGCAACTGAGCTTGTTGATCCCCATATTGCAACAGTAAGTTTTCTGTTTGTAGGACCTTGTCATTGTAGCTAATATCTCCGCTGATACCAGCTCGAAAATTTTCTGCACTTGCCCTGATATCAGACAGACTTAATTCCGCTGATTTAAGCAGATTAAGACCACTACTCAATTTCCCAGCAAAATCGACCTGACCGTCAATCACCCCGGCAAAACTATATTTTTGATAATCCCGAGATAACTCCATAGGTAGATTTTGCATGACCTCACGCAGATCAAACTGATCAAATAATAAAGTAAACACCACGAAAGGATCGGAGGACGACAGATTTAATTCTCCTTCTACTCCCAAATTAATATCATTGAAGTGCAGTAGTAGGGTCGATACATCCAGTAGCTGTTTGCCAAAATTGTAGTTTAGAGCATAATCAACTCCCAACGTTGCCTGTTTTAAGCCAGTCTCTGGAAACTGGTTTAACACCAAATCAACATTATCAAAAGCAATCTTCCCTTTTGAGGAAATCAGATCTGGTTGGATTTCAACTTCCAGGTTTAGTGCCATGCGGGCCGAACCTAACTTTCCTGAAAAAGAGTCCCGATAATAAGGCGCAAAGGGAATGACATCTATTGGTGCCAGGTGTAATGTTAAATCTCCCTGCTGACGAGACAGATCATAGTTTCCAGAAATATCAATATTGGAATCGTTGATAACAGCTGAAAGATCAATGGGGAAGGGTTTATCGAAAGTTATCCGCTTAGCCTTGATATTAAGTTTATTCAGAGTATAACGAAAAGGAGATCGTTCATTTTCAAATCTATCCACATACTGCAACTCGCCCTCATTAACATTAACTTCTTTAACCAAAAGGTTAAAATTAACAGCTAATACCTTAGATCCATTGATGCTATCTGAAACAGTGGTAGAATTTTTATTCACAGTGGACTTAGGCAACAAATCACTGAAATTAAATTGACCATCGGGCAAACGAGTCACATATATTTGGGGATAATCCAAAAGGATCTGATCAACGACCACTTTACCGGTCAAAAGTGGCCAGAATTGATAGTGCAACTGAACCGACTTTACTGAAAAGAATTCCTCTGTAGAACCCTTTTGCATCACTTTCAGATCCGCGACAGATATCCCCGAGAATAAGCCGATATTCACTTCTCCAACTTCGATATCACGTTGTAACGATTTTTCAACCAAAGGAAGAAGCGTTTCCCGAACTTTTTCTGGAGTGACTTGTGTCTGAATCAGAATCGCCAAAGCAACAGCAAGAATCACCAGCACACTAACAATAAATATACCGATTTTCACAAGAGTTGTCATAGGTTCCCCAAGATAAGAAGAAATGCATATTTGCCATATAAGAAGCTAGCATCGCCAGTATAGCAATAAAACCTATAATTATAGAAACTTATAAGTAAAATTTATAAAACTTTATACAGTTAAGCTAATAAACTGAAATCAAGCTAACGGGGTAAAAACATTTTCGTAATTCATTTTTAAAATGCAGCATTTCAACCATTACCTTTAATATCCATAACTTATTGTAATTATTGGGTTAATTTACTTAATTTATGGCTTAAATTTTAATATTAGAATAATTTACTTTCGATAAAACAGTCGGTATCATCCCAAACATTAACAACAATACATTCTATTTGGGAGTGACCGCAGATGAAAAAAAATAAGAACTCACTTTTACTAGATATCGGTTGGTGCGAGTGGGTATCCTTCCCAGCATTAAAGATTCCAGCAATTGAAGCTCAGGTCGTAATGGATTCGAGGCAATCAATTTTAAATATCTTCGATTTCTCTACCTTCAAGGAGGGTGTCGACTTAATGATCAGTTTTGGTGTACATCCCATTCAAGACAACAATGATGTCGAAGTTTATTCTGTCATGCCGGTTAAAACCAGACGGTTGATTTCTTTTGCCGATGGTGTAAGAGAATGGTGTTACGTCATTGAAACTGAAATGCGTATAGGCTCCATGAAGAAAAATATCGATCTGACCTTGGTTAACCGGGAAGAATCAACATTCCGCCTCCACCTGGCACCAC
>JAOZLQ010000138.1 GCA_029934755.1 Desulfuromusa sp.
CCACTGAAGTGCCACCGCACTATACCCCCTGACCTTTTGTCCGAATTCCTGAGCAAAACGACGGAGGAAAATATTGGCCAGCAGCTCAATATCCTCTCCACGTTCTCGTAATGGCGGGAGATCAATGGTAATCACCCCAATCCTGTAGTAAAGATCCTCGCGAAATTTCCCGCTCTTGATCGATTCCTGAATATCAACATTGGTTGCAGCGACAATCCGGGTATCCACAGAGATATCCTCCCGACCACCAACCCGTTGGATCACTTTTTCCTGTAAAAAACGGAGTAATTTCACCTGTAACAGCGGCGCCATCTCCCCAATCTCATCAAGAAACAGGGTGCCACCTTCTGCATATTCCACCTTGCCTTGGACCCTGCTCTGAGCTCCGGTAAAAGCCCCTTTTTCATGCCCGAACAACTCACTTTCAAGCAAGCTCTCAGGAATCGCACCACAGTTAATCGCTATAACGTTGCCATCATTCCTGATACCACGATCATGAATTGCCCGAGCAACAACCTCCTTACCGGTTCCACTTTCACCAAGGATCAAAATTGGAACATCAATGGAAGCGACTTTTTTAATCATGGCAAAAACCTGCTGCATCTGCGGACATTGCCCAAAGATACCGCTGTAACCATTTTTTTTATCCTGATTAGCTGTAACCTGCAAATGGCGGTTTTCTTCTTCAAGAGCAGCAAGATGAAAAGCTCGGGAAAGAATGATTTTCAATTCATCCAAATCAATTGGCTTGTGATAATAATCGTAAGCTCCCATATCAATGGCAGTTAAAGCGTTCGCATGGTCTTCATTTCCAGACAATACAATAATTTTTGTCATTGGCTGTTTCTGCAGCATGATCCGCAAACAACGCAACCCCTCAGAAGCACCATCAATGTCAGGAGGCAAGCCAAGATCCAGAGTGACAACTGTCGGAGAATGTTGTTCAAATAGTTTGAGAGCGTCGTCAACAGATTCTGCCAACAAAACGCGGTATTTCTTTCCCAAACCCCATTTCAATTGTTTCCTGATTTCACTACTATCATCAACAATCAGTAATTTTTCCAAACCGACACTCCTTCCATACCACCCCAAAAGCAACAAACGACTGTTACTGGGTTTATTGCATTGAACGATCAACCGCTAATGGCAAAAAAAGTCTAAATGTTGTTCCTTTTCCTTCCAGACTATCCACTTCGATCTTACCACCATGTGACTCAATAATCTGCTTACACTGATAAAGTCCAATGCCAAAACCATGTTTTTTAGTTGTTTCAAATGGCTTAAATAATCTATTTTCAACAAAATCAGCACTCATCCCACAACCAGAATCGCTGACTTCTACAAATGCTAAACCATCCCGTTGCCCATACCTTACCCGTACCGGTTCACCGTTACCCGTCGCTTCAGCAGCATTGACCAGCAAATTCAAGATAACCTTGTAAACTTCTTCCTCATCTACAGCAACTTGAACTAGTTTTCCGTCGAGTTCAACATGAGACCCTGAGGTTTCAATAGCATCATGAATAATTTTATTTAACGCAATCGAAGCGATCACCAACTCAGGCTTTTCTTTCACATTTTTCAACCGTGCAATTAAGCCTTTCATATTAAAAACGGTATTACTCACCGTCTCCAACATGTCCTGTTGAAATTCAGGATCATCAATATAGTCCCGAGCATTATCGAGCATCAGGGACAAACCAGAAACTTGATTTTTCAAATCATGCAGGACAAAAGTTGAAACCTTACCAATTGCTGCCAATTCACGAACTGTTGATAATTGCTCAGAGAGACGCAGTCCTTGCACGGTAGCAATCGCCTGCCGAGCCAACATCCTCAATAAATCATAATCTTCATAGGTCAACTCCTCACCTGGATTAATCTGCTCACCCAGAATGATAAAACCAGCCAAATCTTCGTCGAAAAAAAGTGGAACTATTAGAAACACACCCACCTCAGCAAAAGAAGCAATCAGTGAACCATCAAACTCGGGATGATTCTCCTTAAGATTGATGATCCAATCCTTCTGTTTAAGCTTGACGATGAGGGGGTCAGTTACAGAAAATGGACGCCAGTCACGCCTAAAATTGAAAGAACCCGTATATATATAATTCTTCGCTTCAAAATCGTAGAGATAAAAAGTAGCCCCTTTACAGGCCAAAGGTTCGCAGAACAAATCTAGAATTGAAGTTTGAATTTCAGCTAATGTTGTACCTGCCGCAACCCGACTGGCAAAATTTTGCCACTGTTCTTGATAATCATATTTACTCTGATAGAAATTTTTATGTAAAACTACCTTTAACCTACGCCGCAGCTTCTCCGAAAGAAAAACAATCGCAAGAGCAAGAATACTGAACAACAATAGGATGTAAAATATCAGCTTAGCATTTTCAATATTAAAATAACGGAGTCCCTCGCCAACCACCCCCAATAAAATGAGATATCCCCCAACAATCAATAATACAAAAGAGCGGTGGGCAATACCGCGTGACAATGCAAGTTTAGAACTCTCCTCTCGATACAAACGTGAATAACAAATCAGCATAACTGCAATAAATACAGCAACGGAACGTATTCCTATATAGTTCATATTAATCGAGCGATAAAGTAAACTGTGGCTTAAATAAAGGGCAAAAGACACCAATAACAAACCGCTACTCAGCACCATTAACTTGATGCCCCAACGCTGAGTCTGGTGCAGTCCTGCGAGAGTTCTCTCCAATTGCACCAATCCAAAAACCAAATAAATCATTAACAAAAGATAAATGATAAACCCTGTTTTAGTTAGATAAATGATATGTTCATCAGCAAAATCGGGGGAAAAAATCAGGCTTTCAATTGGTAAAATAATGGTAGAAATCAGTAAAGAAAGAGCAACAACGATAGATATCCAAAACCCTGAGCCTTTATAAATTTCAGAATTATCCCGGAACGCGGTTTTTGTATGGAAGTAACAACAGAAAACTACGATTGCTTCAAAAAACAATCCATATTTTCGCCATATTAAAAGATGTTCAGGATCTTGAAGTGACTGCAGGTCAACAAAGGTGAGGCCGGAAAGAAACAATAACGCTGAGATCAAAAATAGAATTGAAATCAGGTATGTACGCCGCAGCAGAAGAATAATCCCTGCAATGGGGCATAATAAAGTGTTTGTCCAAAGGAGAAATATGGAAAGCATCGATTATCCTTCCAACCATCCTGCATAAATTAAAAAATGGCAGAAAAGGATTCCACCTCCCCTGCCATTTAACCTGTGAGAATGACCAAACAAGAACTATTTTTTCTTGTTTACTTTTTTCTTAGCAACGGTAAGCTGACTGCGTATTTTCTCTAAAGATTTTTCACCGATACCTTTAACATTAGTCAGTTCATCAACCGATTTAAACTTAGTCTTTTTTCTATATTCAATAATTTTCTGCGCAGTCTTTTCACCGATCCCTTTGAGTTCGACCAACTCTGCAACTGATGCTGTATTTAGATTCACTTTAGCCGCAGCGAAAGCAGGTTGAGAAACAAAACCAAAAATCAGAATCAGTAAAGAATAAACTAACGCTTTTTTCAAATTTTTCATGCATTTTCCCCCTATCAATAATGTTGCCCACAATGGGCGTTGTGTAATTATTGGAACGGTTTACCAGATAGGCCCCCTCCACAGGACGTTCAAGATGAACGCATGCAAATACTAACATTGTATCGAAAATTATAAAAGAAAAAAACAACATGTTGTTGGTAACACGTAAATCCCCCTTCACTAATATCATTGAATAAGCTTTGACTTATCCGAACGTATCAGACTTCAATCCGGTCAAAATAGATACTGCACTTTTATCGAGGCAACGCCTCACGAATTGCAGGGAAAAAATCACGAATAAACTGTTCACCAATCGCGGATGCTACGTCAACTCCATCAGTTGCCATGACCGACAACCGAATAAAAGCAGAATCCCGCCGGTTGCTTAACATTGAATTTTGTACCATCGCCAGCTTTAAAACATATTCGTTGGTCAAAATCTGGTCACGAACCTGAAACCAATACAAGAACAATTGTTTCTCGATATCCTTCTGATAAATAGCACTGACATAAGGGATATTTTCACCGCCCACGCTGACTTGTTTAACTTCATTGCTGAGGTAATTCCAGCCACTCCCTGGGAGACACTGCTTTGGTGAATGGATTGGCCCACTGTTTGGCCCACCATCGTGAAAACCAATATAGAGAGATAACTTATTTCCATGCGAATCAATATAGGATCGTGAAAGGTAATCTGTCGGTAACAACACCGCCAAAACCCGCTCATCAAACCGAGCTTCACCCGTCATCATCCAATCCCCAACTTTTTGTGGAAATAAATTGAGGGGCTTGTTGACAGGTACAGCGGCTTCAGAACGGGTATAAACATAGATAGCAGCTAAACCAAGCAGGACAAAAAGAAGATAAAAACGCCAAGGTTTGATTATATGCATAAAATCACTTCTAACCATTCGACAGGATTAACAGGATAAAATCTGATATTAAAGTCTTAAAAACTTTCGCTTAACTTCAACTTTTGTTTCACCGAAATTGATCAACAATCCAATCGGTATTTTTGTTGCGGTCAGGTAATTAACCAATTGTACTTCATGGGCAACAACAAGGTGTCGGACTGCCTTCAATTCGATAATGACTTTCTTGTCAATAATAAGGTCGGCTATAAAATTACCAACAATTTGTTCATCATAATAAACATTTACGGCTTTTTGTGATTCTACTGACAGACCACATTTCTCTGCTTCAATAATAAGACACTTTTCGTATACACTCTCAAGAAAACCAGAACCTAAAGTATTGTAAACATGATAAGCACAACCAATATTTTTTTTCAGTAAGATCAGAATGATCCATTGCCTCGCCCCCCTATTTAAAGCACTTGACAGGATCAACAGGATAAACGCGGATTAAAATCAAGTTCCACAAAAACATGTCACAAAGGTTTAGAATCTAAAATCAGATTTTATCCTGTAAATCCTGTCAAAAGTTTTTAGGGCCAGACTTTCCTTAACAAACCACTACAAGCAAACAACATTACCATCGCCAGAACAAAAACTCCCATCCCGGCAAATTCATGAAAAAAACCTTCTGCTGCCGCAGATCCATAATATTGAGCCAAAAAACCTGTCCCGATCACACGAAACATATTGGTCAAGATAGCGATAGGGATTGTCAATAAAACCAGAAGCACCCGACGAGACATCTTTTCTTGTGAAAAAACGGCCAATGCCACACCCAGTGCCAGCAATGACATCAACGACCTCAATCCACTACAAGCGTCCGCAACCTCAAGAACGGTCTGCGGAAACATGATGATGTTCCCCTCTCGCCAGACAACAACTCCCATCAGCTTAAGAGAGATAACCGAGAATTTAGCAACAAAGAGTTTTAGCGGGAAGGCCATCGCATCATAAACAATATAAGGCAATGGAATCATGAAAAACAAAAACCCAATCGGCAGAGCCAAAGATCTCAGCCATTGCCAACCAAATTGAAAGAGAACGATCCCTGCGAGGAGAAATACAAAGGAAGAACGCCTGGAAAAAAATTCCTGTGCAGCGACACCAGCAAAGAGAACCAACAAGGCAAAAAGAATCAAAAGGATACCACTATTAGCAGGCTTAACTTCTAAATCTTCCAGTTTCTGACGTTGTTGCCAAATAAAATAACCCGAAATAACTGGCACTAATAACCCATGCGAATAATTTGGGTCATCCATCCAAGAAAAGTAAAGATCTTGAAAAATACCAGCATAAATACCAGCAATTGCCAGAATTAGGATTGCGAACAGAATAAGCTGATATTTTGATAGTTGGAGAATAGTCACTGATTAAATTTCCCTCCGTAAGAGATCAGAGTTGAACCTCCATATACTTAACTTAATAAATCAACACTAACACTACCCATTAGATTAACAAAGCAATTTTTCAGATTTTCAACTCACTCTCAAAAAATGCTCTGATTTGTATTTTACTCAAAATTTCCTTTGGTTCAGGATGCTTTATATTATCATCCTTGATATCATCAATCTAGATCGTAATAATCACAATACTTTGCATGCAAAAAAAGAACATTGGTTTTCCTTGCGGCGATGGATTTTAAACTTGCAATATTCAACCGATAAATTTTATCGCCCCTGCGTTAATATCCCGATACGATCCATTTTTTTAATATTTCCGCGATTCACTCAACGGTTAATAACATGGTGGTAACCAGGAAAATCGATTCGGGGTTTGCGTGGCTTAATCGCTCTCATTCGCAAGGAAACTGCATTACTTCACTTTTTCAGTTAAAAGTAAACGGTTCTATCCACCAAACAAAGGTTGCGGTTGAGTAATGCCGCCCCAAATGGTTC
>JAOZLQ010000026.1:0-4654 GCA_029934755.1 Desulfuromusa sp.
CCATGGACTTTTGCATTGGGGTGGCAGGATATCCAGAAAAACATTTTGAGGCACCAAATTTTGAAACGGATCTGGACTATTTAAAACAGAAGATAGAGACCGGAGCTGACTATATTGTGACGCAGATGTTTTTTGACAATCAGGTTTATTATGATTTTGTCGACAAATGTCGCGCTGCAGGCATCAATGTACCAATTATTCCCGGCATTAAGCCAATCAACCTCAAAAATCAACTAACAGTACTACCCAAACTCTTCAGCATCAATCTGCCACAAGAACTGGCGACAGAACTTGCAAAATGCAAAGATAATGACGCTGCAAAAGTAGTAGGAGCAGAGTGGGCCATTCACCAATCAAAAGAGCTGGTGGCACATAATGTTCCCAGCTTACACATCTACACCTACGGCGTTTCTGACAATACCCGAAAAATTGTTGAAGCAGTTTTTTAAACGACGATAAATACCAACATCGACTAAGTAACTATGAATCAAAGGGAGTCAGATGCTAGGAAATAATTTTGTTCCTTTCACATCTGACCTTTCTTACACTTTTTGATGTAAAATTATCCCTTCAGAGCAAACCTTTCTCTCGCTGAACCGTCTAAATCAGTATGGCATTCAATATACAATTTCGTTTTAGACCGGCTTGAGCAATGACCGACGTTGACACAGCCCTGACCAGTCGCTACGCTCTGCCCATGCAACCAGCTGTGGAAAAAAATCTTCTTGAGCAGGCCAGAAACGGGCAGGAAACTGCTTTTGCCCAACTGGTTGAAGCGCATAGTGGAACAACTACCCAACTGGCATGGCGACTAGTTGGAAATCGACCAGATCAAACCCTTGGGGTCTTTCCCTGAGCACTCACATCAGTAACACCCTCAGCAACATCAACCTGAGTGACTCCATTGGCGGCAACAAAGAACGGCGGTCACTGCTGTCGGAGATTCAACCTCATAACAGGATACAGAATCGACTAACCGCTTAACCCGGTTGCGGATTTCCCCCCACCATTGCTTCAGTAAAAAAAAATTGCTGCTATAATTTTCATTTCCTCTTAATTCAGAAACAGTAATTGTTGTATTAGAATACAATGCCATTCGACTACCATCATAAAAAACGATGCTTGCTGATGAAAAGTCCCCTGTAAAAATCGTGTCACCAGTTATAAGAGTTTTATTGCTTTTTACCGGTACCCACTCAGTGTTTCCAACTGTCTTCAACTTTACAACTCCAACAAAATCGGTCAAAATTGCAACCTGTGGCTCCATTTCAACCGACGCAGCATAAAGAGTGAAACTCCCGACCAGATTTAGCATAAAAACCATCATCAGCATTGCCAAAGAGAATTGGATAAAATTTTTCATGAGATCCTCCTTTCATCTATATCGTTTGCAATCAAACATTAAAGGAATCATGCCCTGCGGTGTTGTTGACGCATAGCAATTCTGACCCGTGCCAATAAACGGGTTGGATTGAGCGGCTTGGCAATAAAATCAAAAAAACCCATTTCAAGAAGACGATACTCTTCTTCTGCAGATGTTTTTGCTGATAAAGCGATAACGGGAATTTTTGCAACCTCTGGATTAAGTCGTAGCGAACTGAACATCTCAATGCCATCCATTCGTGGCATTACAATATCAGTGATAATGACGTGTGGATTATATTGTATGGCAGCCTTCAACCCTTCAGCGCCATTACTAGCTTTATAGACTTCATAACCTGCTTTTGTAAGAGTCGATTCCGCTGCCAGCAAAAATATTTCGTGAGCATCAACCACCAGAACACTCCACGGACGATCATCAATTTTGGCCGTCTTTTCAGAAAAATAGTGTTTTTTTACTGCAGCTTTAATTTCAGTTGGCGTTGCAACGCAGGGCGAAATTTTCAGGGAAAACATAAAAGAAAGGTCACTCTGCAGCGCCATATCAAGTGGATTTGACATGGCTAAATAGAGGATTTTATTCTCGATTTTGAGGGGAAAAATCAATTTGGCCAAAGCCGTTTCAGCCCCAATTTTACTAAGAATATCCTGAGAGAAATTAAAATGAGAAAATTTTCTGACATACGGAAAACCAAATTGTAAGGAAAGAGCCATAGCAATATCCTCCGCCAAAACAGCATCCATATCTTCAAGAATTTGACCGATCGGCTTATTGATATTTCTCTGGTTCTGCAGTGCCTGATCCAGATTCTTTTGCGTTATGACCTTCTTTTCTATTAGTATTTCACCCATTTTTTTTCTGGACATAAACCCTCACTGAGACAACCTGTCTGAAGAAAAATTACTTCGAGCATCATCCTATTTTTTTAAAAAATTATTGATTTATTCCTCTACCTTCAAAAGATATCCAACGCCTTGAACCGTGTAGAATAATTTCCTATCAGGAATAATATCAATTTTCCCCTGCAAGGAAGCTACACAGGCGTCAACCATATCGTCAGATATTACGGCTCCCCAGACATGTGCAGAAATCATCATCCGAGATAACGATTGGTTTGGATGACGCATAAAAAATATCAACAGAGCACATTCTTTGCCGCCCAAATCAATTTCATTATCATTACGCCAAAACTTACGCTTCACGGGATCGAGGTGCAGATCAGCAAGACTAATCTCAGCACCTCGTTTTTCTCTGCCCAAGGTACAATCAACTGTCATGCAATTCTTTTCCCGCTCACGTTGGAGCGCACTATTTTTATCTTCAACAGCAAAAACATGCATCGTTCTTTCCTTTGTTTCACAACTTAATGGTCATTTTATCCCATTAGGTCAGAAGCAATAATGACAATGATTAATTCAACTCACAATATTCCGGGTCAAAAATCGTCACCTGATTCCGACCATTTTCTTTCGACTGATAGAGACCGCGGTCAGCGGTTCCGATCAAACGATCCTTGGTCATGTCATGTCGTTCTATACTGAAGGTTGTCACTCCCACACTGATAGTGACATAAATCGATTGCCCAACTGCGAAAGTTGGTGTTTTTTCGATACAACGCCTGAGTCGAGTTGCAAAAATCTCAGCCCCTGCTGCTTTGGTTTCCGGCAAAATAACAGCAAACTCATCTCCGCCATAACGTGCAACAACATCAATCGGTCGAACCATATTGCTGATAGCTTGGGTGAGATTCACCAGAACCTGGTTCCCGACAGGGTGACCATAGGTATCGTTGACTTTTTTGAAGAAATCGATATCAAACAAAACCAGTGAAACTGAAGAATTGTACTTGGCAGCCCGGGACAGCTCTTTACCAAGTGACTCCCGAAAATAACGGTAATTGTAAAGCCCGGTCAGTCCGTCACGATTGACCAGTTTCTTCAGGCGAATGTTGATATCCAGCAATTTTCGCGCAAGCTCTTTTGCCTCCTTCATTTCAAGGAGTATTTGTTCGTTACTCAGGTTCAGCTTTCCCAATTCAGTGTTCGCTCCCTGAAGCAATAACGAATAGGACCTGACATTGCCTGGATTCAATTCAAAAGCATTTAACATTTCGCGGCTATTGGCGGCAGCATCATCCACTAACTTCAGAGACTGCATTTCATCCATACCATAGCGCTTGAAGAGTCTCTGCCGGAATATGCGGGTTTTTTCAGCCATTCCAGGTTCATTGAGGAGATCAGACAGCTGATCGGCAAAATAAAGAGTTCCAGCGGATTGATAACGGGATTCTGGGGCATTTATTGGTTGGTGATGAAATAGTATTGATTCAGAAATAGAATTGGGCAGATTCCAACCTGTCAGCAGAACATAGCCAACCTGTTGATGGCAAAAACCATATTTATCCTTTTCTAAATCTAACAGATCAACATTGGACGACTGAGCATCGAGAAGTAACACGTTGTATTCCTCCCCTTTGCTCAGAGAGATAACCAGTATGCCGACATCCTGAAGCAGAGCAGACACAAATATATCATCATCTTTGTGTTGCAGCGCTTCTGCCAACAATTCTGCAGAGACCGCAGTTATCACCGAACGCCGCCAGAAATGGTCAAAATCAAACCCTGCTTGTTCTTTACCTCTCAGCTCAACCGCAATAACAGAGGCGAGAGCAATGTTCTTAATGTTATCGGTACCGAATATGGACATGGCTTGATAAATATTGGTGATTGCAGCGTTTTTTGTATAGATGAGAGAATTGGCAACTTTCAATACCTTTTCTGTCAAAATGGAGTCTCCAGAGAGAACCTCACCCAGTTTTGAAAATGCTGCGTCATCATTTTTCACCGCATTGAGGATTTTGACAACCTTCGCTGGCGGCGAGGGGAAATTCAGCTCTTTTTTTATTAGTTGCTGAATTTGACTGTCAATTACAATTTTTCGCATAGATAACCCATAAAAAACTTTATTGTGATTTGCGCGTCTTGAGAAAATATTGCTTTATCTAGAGATAACGAACCAAGTCGAAAAAAGTTTCATTTTATTTTTGCGAAAGTGTTTTTTTTAGGCTTGGGCGGGAAAAGTGGGGCATATTGTGCTGGAATTGGGATCTGCATCATCTAAGGACAAATCGCATAGATTTGGTTTATCAAAAGTCAGGATTTCCGGCAAGAACGACGCTCGGGCAAGCTTGAACTACGTGGAAAGATGCGTGAAAACCGTCAATTGATGAGACATGCTGACACACAGCAAGAACGTCGTGCAGTTCGGCAGGAG
>JAOZLQ010000026.1:4754-18816 GCA_029934755.1 Desulfuromusa sp.
CCCTTGCGGTCAACATTCCCCTGACCCCAGTTGTAAGCTGCTAAGGCAGAATCGAGATCACCAGCATATTTCACCATCAACTGCTTCAAATATCGACTCCCCCCCAGAAGATTCTGCATCGGATCAAAACTATCCTGAACCCCGAGCTCATCGGCTGTTTCCGGCATCAGTTGCATCAATCCCTGTGCCCCAACTTGCGAGACGGCGGCAGGATCATAGGCACTTTCAGCTGAGACAACTGAATGAATCAGCTCTGGAGCCAAGCTGACTTTCTTGGCAACCTGATCGATCATTTTTTCAATTTCACCCCGCCCCTTCGGTTCAGACGCGATGAGCAATGGCTGTTGTACCGAATAATATTTGTCAAGGATTTGACTTTGCTGAGAGGCAATCTTTGGTAACAGATCAAACTTCTGGACGTCTGTAAAAAAACTATCACCTGTCTGTTCCTCATCAATAGAGAATAGTCCTTGTAATAATTGTAACTGTGCAAGCTGTGCGATATCAACCGCTTTAAAATACGTATTTTCTATATTTTTCATAGAGTTAACAGCACTATCCAATACCTGATTAAATATCAGATTATTTTTATCTGGAGTGTCAACAGCGATTTTCGGTGGCGAGTTTACTCTAAAAACACCGCCAATTTTTGTTGGATCGATACTCATCATCACCTCTTAAAAAACAATCCTCTGTAGCAAAAAAATATCGTTGCGAATCTTTAAGCAAAAATCGAACCGTTTTTTCTCATTTAGGAAGCTTGTGGTTTTTCTGGTTTTCTTTTACAAAGATTGTTCTTTCAGAGGAGATCATAAATGCTAACTGCTTCGCAAAAACTATTCAACCGAATCAAGCGTCAAACGGGCAAAGCCATTGCCGATTTTGATCTCATCGAGCAAGGGGATCGAATCGCAGTTGGGATATCAGGCGGCAAAGATTCCTACACTCTGCTGCATATACTGGAAGCGTTACGCAAAAGGGCTCCCGTTAAATTTGAGCTGATTGCCATCAATATTGATTCTGGCTTTCCTGGCTACAAGACAAAGCTGATTGAAGAGCATCTGCAGCAGCACCATTTCAATTATCGGATGGTTGTCACCGGTAGTTACCAGATAATTGAAGAGAAACTCCGCCCCGGCACATCCTATTGTGCCTTTTGTGCACGTTTGCGACGCGGAACTCTCTACGCCCAGGCAGAAAAACTTAATTGTAATAAAATTGCCTTGGGACACCACCTGGATGACTTCATCGAAACTCTCCTACTTAATCAATTTTATGGTGGCACTCTGGCAGCAATGAGCGCCAAACTCCGGGCAGATAACGGCAAACATACCGTCATCCGCCCCTTCGTCTATGTTGAGGAAAAAGAAATTCAGGAATACAGTCATTTGCAGAAGTTTCCAATTGTCCATTGTTCCTGCCCGGTTGTCGGATTGACCAATCAAAAACGACAACAGATGAAACAATTGGTCAACAATCTCGCAAAAGAGATACCGGAAATCCGTAACAGCATGATCAATTCTATCGGTAATGTTCAGTCCCGCCATCTACTGGATCAGAAATTGACTAAAGAGAGTTAAAAACTCATTCCTTGACAGTTTAAGCTAGAAAAGTAAAATACCCTTTGGATTCAAAACGGGGAAAGGTCAGAAAGATTTGAAAAGATACCCACTTCTATCGATGCTGTTGATCGCCACCTTCTTTGCACTTCTCATAGTAATAGTTGTCTGGCTCCATCCTGAAAAAAAAGAAACTATTCCAGAAACAAGAACTCCAGAAGCTAGTATTCCAGAGATAAGTGTACAAGAAAAAAAAGCACAGTTTAAAGCCGCTATTATCCCGGCTGTCATTGAAGTCCATAACGACCTGATGCGGCAATATCAAGAGGTATTGGAATCGAGCCAGACGGGTGGGGATATTGACAAATTTGCGGCGCTGAGAAAAGAGTACAAAGCAACAGATAATGATGAACTGATGATGGCACTCAAACCGCACCCGCAAAGCATCGCCATCGCCCAGGCCGCGATGGAAAGTTCCTGGGCAACTTCCCGATTTTTTAAAGAAGCAAATAATGTATTTGGGATCTGGTCATACAATGAAAACGAAGCGCGAATACCGGCAGGAGAAAAACGGGAGGGCAAAACCATCTGGGTAAAAAAATATGCCTCAGTACAAGCTTCTATTCGCGACTATTATCGAACTCTGGCTCGCGGAAATGCCTATACTGATTTTAGAATACTAAAAATGGAAACAAATGACCCCTATGAGTTGGTCAAAAAACTGGATCGCTATTCAGAAAAAGGGGAAGAATACGGTGAAGAGCTCTCCGCAATCATTCGCTTCAATAAATTTGATACCTACGACCAGCAACAACCAGAATGATAAAATTCAATCTTTCTTTTTCATGAACTTCTTGAATATTCCCTTTGACTGAGGCTCTTGTTCTCGGCGTAAATTAATCAAGCGTAATTCACGTAAAGCTTCAGTGCAGTCAGGGTTCGCTTGAACTGCCATTTCAAAGGATTTCTCAGCCTGCCGCTCTTTTGTTTGAGACTGATAAACCTGTCCAAGATATAGATGAGTCAAGTCAAAACTGGGATTTATTTCACGCGATGCCAGCAGAACCTCCATTGCCTGGTTCTGAATATCAAGCTGCTCCGGGTTAGATTTAAACAGTGCCCAGGCAAAATAGGTCATATATTCTGACTCTTCTGGGCTCAACTCGATGGCACGTCGCAACAACTTGGCCGCAGCCTTGAAACGTCGCACCTTCAACAGTGCCCGCCCTTCCTGATAAGAAGTTTCTGCCTCAATAACCTGATTGATATCAATTGACTTCCTTGGCCCATTCACCAACTCATCAAGATATCCAGCACAGGTATCAGTATCACTGAGAATCGTGTACGCCTGAGTAATATACTGGAACATTTCATTAATCTTGCTACTCATTTCACTGGAAAGGCCACTCCCAAGAAAACGATCCGGGTGATATTCTTTAGCCAAGCGATAGTAGGCTTTTCGAGCTTCTCCTGGTCCACACTGGCGACCGACTCCCAGAGCCTCAAAATAGTCGGAATCCATGATGCGCTTATAATCATCAAGTATTCTATGCCGTAACTTTTCATCGATAATCTCAGTTTCAGCATCCCCCGACATATCATCAACCACACCCTGCTCAGGAACGGCACTGCGTTCCAGCATTTCAGAAATCATCAGCGCAGCCAGAACTTTTTGCACTTCCCGCCGAGCCAGTGGATGTTGCTGCAGGATCTGATCCAAAGTTTGTCCCCCTCGGCAACCTTTTAATATTGCCGCACCCCGCTTACTTAATTCAATATCTTGAAAACGATATTGAGGGTTGCTTGCTTGCTTCAAATAATCTTCACTGAAAGGATAAAGAAAATCATCCAACTGTTTTGGAATCCAGTGATGATTGATCCCCTGCATAATCAGGGCAGCAGGCGTCAATTTAATCCGGGTCACGTTCTTTTTAAAATCCTGTTCGGGAACAAATTGATAGGTTCCACTGCGCCAGGCAAAGGTCGAGAGAAGTTTATCAGTCACCTGACGAATCAAGGCCGTCTGGACTTCCTGAGGAGTCAGTAACCCCATTTCAATCAGTACTGTCCCCTGCAATCGTCCCGATTCTTTGCTGCGTTCAACCGATTGGTCACAGTCAACCTGAGTGATAACCCCCTCTTTAACCAACATCCGGCCAAGACACTCACTTAAAACATTGGAACGGGTGAAAATAGGATATCCATCTTTGATATAGATAATTTTTTTTGCTTTTCCCCTCTGTAAATGCAGTAATCCAGTCGCTTTTCCCCGATAGAGTTGCTGCAATTGCAGCGGTATAGTGTAATCGGACAGAGGTTGAATTTTAGGAGTCACCTCTTTTTTATCCTCATTTTGCGTAAAGATCCGCTCCAACAAATCCTGCAAATCTGACCCGGTGAAGGGTTTAAGTAGAAAATCATCAGCACCATAGTCTTTTTTTGCGGCAGCAACCTGTTCCGGGCTATGAAAAGTAGCTGTAATCATCACTACTGGCAGATTCCGGGTATTGTCATGTTTGCGCAATGCCCGACAGATATTGGGACCAGAAATTTCCGGCATATTGATATCGATCAAAACCAGTTGAAAATCTTCCGTCAATAGCTTACGTAAACCAATTGCACCTCGATCGGCTGTTTCAACCTGAAAACCAGCAGCAGAAAGGGCCTGTTCTAAAAAATCACGCAAATCACGATCATCATCGATAATCAAGATATTTTTATTCATAGCAAGTCCCCTCCATCAAGAACTGCTTGTGGGTTAAGATATTTTTCCAGAAGATCACGTATCTTCCCGGTAAAAAAGCGATATTCCTCAAGGAATTCCTGTTCTGGTTGCATTTCTACACCACGATATCCAAGACTGTAGGCAGCCTTTTTGAAACCTTTATTATGGGCAGAAAGCTCATTTATCGATTGATCGTACAAAAGTCGTAATTTATTTTCCAAACGGCGCAAAAATTTATAGCCTCGAATTAACAAATCGGCATCATCCTCTGGCAAAATATGATTCTCTACCATCTTTTCGAGTAAATGGATCGTATTGGGGATGCGTAACGACTTAATTTTGTCAGCATGCAACAATTGTAGATACTGAGTGATAAATTCGACATCAACCATTCCGCCACGACCCGTCTTGATATTAAACCGATCATCACCTTCCTGTGCATTTTCCTGTTCCATCCGCTGCCGTAACCGGTAAATTTCACTTTGCAGATTTTCTGGTAGCGGACGCTCAAAAGTCAGTTTAACAATAATCTGCTGCAACTGGTGAGAAAACTCAGTGGGGCCACACACCACCCGCGCTTTGGTCATTGCCTGCCGTTCCCAAGGCTGTGCCGACTCCTGATGATAACGTTGAAATGCAGCCAAACTAGTCACTAATGGTCCCTGGTTTCCCGATGGCCTCAATCGGGTATCAATCTCATAAACCGTACCTTCACGAGTTGCTAGAGTGAGTACAGTAATGATCCGTTGTGCCAGTTTAGCAAAATACTCACGGTTGCTGATTTGCTTAAAACGCTGGGGATCAGTTTCTTCAACAGGCTGAGTTTCCCCTTCTTGCGCATAAAGAAAAATGATGTCCAAGTCTGAGTGATAGTTCAGCTCAAGTCCACCTAATTTTCCCATACCGATGATAGCAAAAGCTGTTTCTTCCCCTTGCTCATCAGAACCATCCGCAAAAGGGGCACCAAAGCGAGCAGCCAGCTCATGTCGTGCCATTCTACACGCTTGTTCCAAACACACCTCTGCAAGCCAGGATAACTGTTTTGCTCCCTCCCCCTGCGCCATTTGACCGTGTAGATCATTCAGGGCAATGCGCAAAAACTCCTCATTGCGAAAGCGGCGCAAGCCATCCAGTTGCAACTCATAATCTTCTGCCAACGCCATTTGTTCAACTAGATCGGTATTCAACTGGCTGCGATCTTTAGTGGCAACAGCGTCTGAACGGGAAACCATTGTATCCAGGAGTTCGGGCCTCTGAATAAAAATCCGCGAAAGGAATTGGCTGGAACCAAATAGAGCAATCAATAATTTAGCAATTGCCGGGTTTTCAACCAGCAGAGAATAAAAAGGGCTGCTTGCCCGAATACTACGCAAAAAAGCTTCCAGATTATTCAGCGCCTGATCTGGATTCGGTGAAGCAAGTAATTCCACGATTAACAGTGGAGCCAGCTTTTCCAGACAACGACGACCACGCCGGGTTAAACGTTTACTGGGATCCCCATCCCGCAATACCAATAAACTATCATACGCAGCATCTGGATTTGTAAAGCCCTTTTCTTCGAGAAAATCTTTAACTAGATTGATGTCGGATTCTGGATCAAAAATAAAACTGGCCTCAGGGCGGGCATCCAGTTCCTCTTCCTCTGCGGAATAGAATAAATCTTTAAAAATATGACTGACTTCCTGACGGTGCCGTTCCAGTACAGAAAAAAATCCAGAATAATTGGAAAAACCGCAACGTCGTGCCAGAACTTCAAGATCCCGTTGATTCTGTGGCAAAGAATGGGTCTGCTGCTCTTGTACAACCTGAATTCGGTGTTCAACGATTCTTAGAAATTGATAGGCCTCAGCCAGAGACTGTTGATCTTTCGGCGCAATCAACTCTTCTTCTTGCAGCAATTGCAACATCTTTAAAGAATTACGATGTTGCAATTGCGGTCTGGTTCCAGCATTGACCAACTGTTGCGTTTGAATGAAAAATTCAATCTCACGAATTCCACCCCGTCCCAGCTTGAGATTACGTTCCCCTTCCTGCTTGCGACTGAGACTGGTATTAATTTTCTGCTTCATCAGCTTGATATCTTCGATCATGCCAAAATCGAGGTAGCGCCGATAAATAAACGGCTTAAGCCGTTGCAGTAATTCTTCTCCCAAAGCAATGTTGCCGGCCACAGGTCGAGCCTTAATGAGTGCCGCCCGTTCCCAGCTCTGCCCCCAGGATTCATAATAAATCTCTGCACCATTGATGGAGATAGCCAAGGCACCATTATTGCCATCAGGACGTAAGCCGGTATCCACCCGAAAAACAAACCCGTCTTCTGTCACCTGATGTAACGCTCTGGTTACCAACTCCGCCAATTTAACAAAATAGTGGTGGAGACTAATTTTTTCATCGCGACTCCCGCCAGAGGTTTCACCATGAGTAGAGGAATAACAATAGATCAGATCGATATCGGAGGAAAAATTCAGTTCATGACCGCCAAATTTTCCCATTCCAAGGATCGTCATTGCCGCAATTCTAGTGTCACCCTCCTCACCTTCCTGCCACGGTTGCCCATATTCTTCCTGCAATTGCAATCCACAGAGTTCATAAGCCCGCTGCAAACACGCAGCGGCAAGACCAGACAATTCTTCCATCACTTCAGTAAGCGGGGCAAACCCGCACAGGTCACGACTGCCGATCCGCAAAATTTGGGCCGACTTATAACGGCGCAAACCTGCTTGTAATTCTAAAAAATCTGCACTATCAGGAATTGTTCCTCGCAAATCACCCAACATCTCTATTTCACTGCGAAGATGGTCTATTTCTCCTACAATAAATAAACGCTCAAAATAATTTTTGCTACGACAGAGGATACCTCCTAAGAAAGGAGATCCACCGAGAACCGTTAATAACTGTTGGCGGCGAAAAGGATTGGTCAGAATTGTGTTTAATTGATCGACAGGAACAACATCAAACAGTCGTTCCAAAACATTCAAAGCACAGTCTGGATCAGCCGTGGTCAAAGCTTGGGCTAAAATCTCAGTCAGTAAGTTTTGGTTTTGTAGTCGTTCATCTATCAACCGCAGATTGGTTTTTGCCTTTTCTCCCTCAAGCAAGGCAAAGCTATCAAGCCAAGTGACCAGAGCTTCCTCGTCATCACTCAATAGAGCTAATTTTTCCTTGATCTCATGTTGTTCAGGAACCATTCAAAACTCTTTAGCGATGTTTAACGATTTGATCGAGCCCTGCCCGATAATCACCGGTAACAATACCATGTTCAGTGATGATCGCCGTGATTAGACGGGATGGAGTTACATCAAAAGCCGGATTGCGGACACTGATCCCTTTCGGAGCCAGCTGGATATCTTTGATATGGGTAATTTCTCGTTCATCCCGTTCTTCAATCGGAATCAAAGAGCCATCATTCAAACTCAGATCAATGGTCGAAACCGGTGCGGCAACATAAAAAGGAATATTATGTTCTTTAGCCAAAACCGCCACCGTATAAGTGCCAATCTTGTTAGCAACATCCCCATTTGCAGCAATCCGGTCAGCTCCGACAATAACGCAGTCGATCTCCCCTTTGCTCATCAGATAACCAGCCATATTGTCGCAAATCAAAGTGACGGGGATATTCTCTCTTTGCAGCTCCCAAGCGGTCAATCGCGCTCCCTGCAAGAAAGGACGGGTTTCATCAGCAATCACCGAAATGTTCTTGCCCGCTTCCACCGCAGCCCGAATCACCCCGAGAGCTGTACCATAGCCAGCCGTTGCCAGTGCTCCTGCATTACAGTGAGTCAGAACCCGCGCTCCATCCACCAGGAGAGGCTCACCATGCTGCCCCATCATTCGATTGATCTTTTCATCTTCCTGGGTAATCGCCAACGCTTCATATTCAAGGCCGATTTTTAATTCAAGAACGCTACGATCAAGGTTGGATTCGGCAAAATGTTTCATCCGCTCAAGAGCCCAGGAAAGGTTGACTGCCGTGGGTCGGGTTGCTACCAGAACCGCACAAATCTTCTCAAATTCCTGATAAAAATCCCAGCTCGATTCTGTTTCGATATCCCGTGCCCCAAACCAAGCACCAATTGCAGCAGCAACCCCGATAGCCGGTGCACCACGGACAACCATCGTACTAATCGCCTCAGCAATTTCCTGATAAGTTGTATAAGAATGCCACACCTCTTCCGCAGGAAGCAGCCGTTGATCAAGCATTTGGCACTGTCCGGCTAAAAAACGGATAGGACGAATAACACGGGTATCAATGGGACAGGTTGACATTTAAACAACTCCAATGGAGACAAAATTGTACTTTTGTAGGGGCGCTGCTTGCCGCGCCCGTTTTGGGGTGTTACGAACAGGGCGCAGCAAGCGGCGCCCCTACATTATTATTTTATTATTCCGACAATTTCTTCTTCAGCAACTGATTCGCCATGCCTGGATTTACCTTGCCTTTACTGGCCTTCATGACCTGACCGACAAAAAAGCCCATCATTTTTTCTTTACCGGCCCGGTACTCAGCAACTTGACCAGGATTAGCAGCAAGTACTTCATCAACAATCACCTCGATAGCACCCGTATCAGAAACCTGCTTCATACCCTTTTCTTCAATAACTTGATCAGCGGTTTTTCCACTCTGCCAGATCTCTTCGAAAACGATTTTGGCAATTTTTCCAGAGATGGTATTGTCATCAATCCGCAATAGAATCCCAGCAAGCAATTCCGGCGACACCGGACAATCGACAATCTCCAAATTTTTCTCCTTGAGTGCACCAAGAACTTCACCCATCACCCAATTGGAACAGATCTTCGGTTTATTATAGAGCTGCACCAATACCTCAAAATATTCAGCCAGTCGTCGCTCTGCCGCAAGAACTCCAGCATCATAGGCAGGCAATCCCATTTCATCCTGAAACCGTACTATCTTCGCTTCAGGCAACTCCGGCAACTGGCGACGAACTTGTTCAATCCAATCTTCGGAAATTTGCAATGGTAACAAATCAGGATCGGGGAAATAACGATAATCGTGAGCTTCTTCCTTGCTACGCATAGAACGCGAAACCCCGGCATCTGGATCAAATAATCGGGTCTCCTGAACCACCTTTCCACCCTCATCAATTACATCAATCTGGCGCTCAACTTCATATTCAATCGCCTGCTTGATGAAACGAAACGAATTGAGATTTTTTAGTTCAGAACGAGTTCCCAGTTCTTTCTGACCCCAGGGACGGATCGAAACGTTGGCATCACAACGGAAAGAACCTTCTTCTAGATTTCCATCGCAGATTCCGAGATAAACGACGATCTGATGCAGTTGCTTGAGATAGGCAATGGCCTCTTCAGAACTGCGCATATCGGGTTCGGAAACCACTTCCAACAACGGAGTACAGGCTCGGTTCAAGTCAACCGATGAGCTGTTATCCTCATTGTGCAGCAGTTTTCCTGCGTCCTCTTCCATGTGAATACGAGTAATCCCAACCCGTTTTTGACCCAGTTCTTCGGTTTCGATATCCATCCAGCCATGCTCACAAATCGGCAACTCGAACTGGGAGATCTGATAGCCCTTGGGTAGATCGGGATAGAAATAGTTTTTCCGGGCAAAAATAGAACGGGGAGCAATCTGGCAATTGGTTGCCAGTCCGGCTTTAATTCCATCCTCAACCACCTGTCGATTAAGAACAGGTAGCGCCCCTGGTAGACCAAGACAGACCGGACAAGTTTGGCTATTGGGAGATTGCCCAAACTCGGTTGAACAGCCACAGAAAATTTTTGTTTTGGTTGTCAACTGGACATGAACCTCTAAACCAATGACAACTTCATATCTTGAATTCATGTTTAAATCCTGTTTGAATATACTGTAGGGGCGAATCTTGTATTCGCCCGTTTTCTTCTACCGGAAGGGCGAATACAAGATTCGCCCCTACAAACCCATTTACAGTTCCGGTACCCGTTTGTTCCAGTCGGTCGCCTGTTCAAATGCATAAGCGGCCTGAAGCATTTCAGCTTCGGCAAACGGTTTCCCAATCAGTTGCAGACCAATCGGCAAACCTTCCCCACTAAAACCACAAGGGAGGCTCATAGCACAAGTTCCCGCCAGATTTGTTGGAATGGTAAAGATATCGGACAAATACATCTGCAAAGGATTATTCACCATCGCTCCAATTTTGAATGCCGGAGTAGGTGCAACCGGAGTCAAAAGCAGATCAACCTGCTCAAAAACATCATGGAAATCCTGCCGAATCAGGGTCCGAACCTTCTGCGCTTTCAAATAGTAGGCGTCATAATAACCGGAAGAGAGGGCATAGGTTCCCAGCATAATGCGTCGTTTCACTTCATCACCAAAACCGGCAGTCCGGGTCTGCTGATACATTCCGATCAGACCTTCACCAGCATCTTGACGGATACCGAAACGGACACCATCGAAGCGGGCCAGATTGCTCGATGCCTCAGCCATAGCAATCAGGTAATAACTAGCGACCGAATAGTCAGTATGTGGCAGGCTGACCTCGACAATCTCGGCACCCAACTGGTGATAAGTTTCAATAGCCGCAGCAACCGCCTGTTTAATATCTGAATCCAGACCATCAATAAAATATTCTTTCGGTAGACCGATTTTCTTCCCAGCAACCCCCTCTTTCAAGTTTTCCAGATAGTCGGGAACAGGGCAATCAACCGAAGTCGAATCAGCAGGGTCATAACCAGCAACCACCCCAAGCATTAACGCACAATCTTCAACATTTCCCGCCAGCGGGCCGACCTGGTCAAGAGACGAAGCAAAAGCGACCACCCCGTAACGAGAAACTCTTCCGTAGGTTGGCTTGAGTCCAACAACACCACAGTGAGAAGCCGGTTGTCGCACTGAACCACCGGTATCAGTTCCTAACGCCGCAACCACTTGACCTGCAGCAACTGCTGCAGCACTTCCACCTGAAGACCCCCCTGGAACCCGTTCGGTATCCCATGGATTGTGCACCGCACCAGCAGCGCTATTTTCATTGGAACTCCCCATGGCAAATTCATCCATGTTCAGCTTTCCGACAATAATCGCCCCCTGCTCACGCAATTTGACAATCGCCGTTGCATCATAGGGGGAAATATAATTATCAAGAATCTTTGAGCCACAGGTCGTCCGAACATCCAAGGTATTAAAAATATCTTTGACCGCAACAGGAATTCCGGTTAATAGCATTGCATTTCCCGCGGCAAGTTGTTGGTCAGCGGCGGCGGCTGCGGTCAGAGCTTCTTCCTCACAAACGGTGATAAAAGCATTTAACCTATCATCCGTTGCTTTGATTCGTTCCAAACATGCTTGAGTTAATTCAACCGAAGTCAGTTCACCAGAAATCAATTTTTGTCGCATCTCTTGAATTGTTAAATCATGGAACTTCATAAATACTCCAAAACTACCAATGGGAAGTTTTTGTTGTTTACTTGTATTTGATGGCTATGCAAAAATTTTATCCTGCAAGGCTTAGTGGTTTTTCAGGGGCGAAGACATACATCAGTATGACGAGATCCTGGAAAACCACTGTAACGCAGCAGGGTATTTTTTTTGCGACGCCATCATTACTCGATAACCTTGGGAACCTTGAAACAGTTATCCCCGAAAGCAGGGGCATTCTGCAATGCCCGCTCAATTCCAATAGCTGGTTGGATCTCATCCTGTCGAAATGCGTTTGACATCGGTACCGCATGCGCCATAGGTTCAATTCCATCGGTGTCAAGTTCGTTCAATTTATCGACATAACCAAGGATGGCATCCATTTGGCTGGTCATAACTTGCAAATTCTCCGATTCGAGAGTCAACCGAGCCAACCGGGCCACGTTTTCTACATCTTTTTGGCTGATTTTCATAATCAATCCTTAAAAAACAAACGTCTATTATTTCTCCACACTAAATTCAATCACTGCAGTCGCAACCTTCTGAAACGCTTGGCTACTGGTAGAATCTGGATACTCAAGAATATGTGGTTTACCGGCGTCACCACCGATGACCACCAAAGGCTCAAATGGAATTTTAACTAACAATGGAACACCAGTTTTTTCTGCCAGTTTTTCAGCTCCACCACTCTTGAAGATATCTGATCTCTCACCGCAATGGGGGCAAATAAATCCGCTCATATTTTCAATTAACCCAACGACCGGTAGCTTCAATTCACGACAGAAGCTGAGTGATTTTTCGACATCAGTCAGAGCAACATCCTGTGGAGTGGTCACAACCACCGCCGCTGAACCAGATCCAAGCAATTGTACCGCACTCAAAGGTTCATCTCCGGTTCCAGGAGGACAATCAAGCAGGAGATAGTCGAGTTCACCCCAGACCACATCCGCCAGTAACTGCTGAATTGCACCATGCTTCATCGGCCCCCGCATAATTGTTGCTTCACTGGTTGATGCCAGGAGAAAACCGATTGACATCAGCTTTAAACCAGAAGTGGCCAATGGATGAATGCCATCATCATCAGCATTTGGACGTTCACCCTCAAGTCCCAGCATCTTCGGAATACTCGGCCCATGGATATCAATATCCAGCAAGCCAACTTTTTTTCCCTGTTCCACCAGAGCCAAAGCCAAGTTTACCGCAGTTGTACTTTTACCAACTCCACCTTTACCGGACATGACAATAATTTTATTTTTAACTTCACACATCCGCTTATCTAATTTTTGACGCATCTGAAACTGTTGATCCTTCGGATTTCCCTGCTGATTGATTGAGCAGGAGCTATCATTACAACCCTCACAACTTGACATGATTTTCTATTCTCCTTCGTTTGTTGTTATATAAAGCACGGAATGGCTAAACCACCATCATGCGCCTAACGCTTCAATAAGTTCTTCAATCTCTTCAGGTTCATACTCTTCATTCTGGAGAGCAATACGGTAGTTCCCCAACAATATCTCAGCAGCACGGAAATTCTGCTGCTGACGATAAATTAATAATAATTGACTGATAATAGTATCGGAAGTCGGGTCAATAAATAAACCCCTCTGCAACAACTCAGCGGCCTCTTCTGCTTGTTGCCTCCGCTGCAATAGTTGAGCAAGCATGCTGATCTGCTCCAGTCGTAAATGAGTCATCTTTTCACGTTGTAGAAGCAAGTCACCATCCAAATCATACCCAGACAGAAATTCGCCTCCCCAAAGACGATCCATTTTCCATAAGGCATGCTCTGCCTGCCAAAAATGTTCTCTCTGCAGGTGGTAACGAACCAGTTTCCCCATCGTTTCGGCAAATTGAAAGCTATCGATCTGTACGTGCCGCAATGACAACATTCCCTTTTCCAGGATCAAATAATCACGGCGGATTCTTTGATCAAAGCACTCTTCCAATGCCTTGCGCAAACGAGAATGTGCCGTGTCAAAGCTATTTCTTGCCTTGCGTGATGGGCTTTCCGGCCACAATATTCCCATCATTAATTCAAGACTTAAACTATGGTTCGGAGCAACAATTAAAAGAGCTAAAATTTGCCGGGAAGCCTGCCCCACCTGACTCAGATCAAAAGTCTCCCGCTCCAATTGCAGTTGAAACTTCCCCAAACAGGTAACTTTTAGTAATGGAATCTGGCGATTATCCTCGTCAAGACTCGCAAGTAAATGCTCTTCCAATATAGAATGGAGCAATATCTGTTCTTGACGATGTGTTATAAGTGGCAACAAATCATCGATCAAATTTGGAGCCATTCCCCAGAAGAAGGGAACTCTATGCCGCTTCAATAATTCAAAAAAGTTCCGGACATATTCAACCGCCCCCACTGAATCCCCGCGTTGTTTTTGCACCACTGCCAACCAAGCA
>JAOZLQ010000139.1 GCA_029934755.1 Desulfuromusa sp.
TGAGCCTTGTCGAACCCCACCTGAACAAACTCAAAAAAACTGAACTCAATAAAAATCAGGCCAACCACGTACAAATTATTGAGTCAACTCTGGATAATATTGTTTCTTCTTTTATACGAACATCTATGTCCATGGGTCTGAAGTTAAGCCCAGCAGAGGTCCAGGTTGCGAATCTGATAAAACAAAGTAAATCAACAAAACAGATAGCCGAACTGCTGGGGATTTCACCTCAGACTATCGATAAACACCGCAGCCACATCAGAAAAAAAATTGGTATTACAAACAAAGAAATAAGCCTTAAGGAACTTCTGACATCAAGAGAATTTGACAGTTAGTACATTGTATATAGCCTGAAAAATCATAGTGGAGTTAGTGATCTTTTATAATCTCCCAAATCAAGCCTGAGCAACTACAGTTAATCAGTCTGCTTTGAGCAGTGGTAGAATCGTTACTTCAACCTGTTGTTTAAACTGTTCCAGACTTCCATCATTCTGAATCACCAGATTCCAAACACTATAGTCATCTAGAGAGTTTTCGCTGCTGTGGTTGTTGGCGCCATCAAATCCTATTTTGACGAACTACCCTGCAGCAAGCTACGGGGTACCAACAACCTGCAACTTTTGCTAATTCGCGAAGCAAGCTTCGTGCAATAAAATCCGTTCAAAGATTATTCAATTCTAGCAACTAACAGAAATATAAGGAGCAAAGAACTTTCCAGCGAAATCAAGACCTCAAACGAACAAAAAACTTTCATTCAAAACAATTAAGTTGAATCCACAGAAAACATTGTTATATTTACATACATCTATAGTCGTAAAATGTGCTTTCACGCTGAACAATCATCACAATTTAGTGCTTCGACCTTTTTGTGATGAGGATATCATTTCACGGGGAGGGGATAAGTGCTAAACCCGAGATTGAAGCTTTTTCTTAACACCGTTTTAACCATCGCCTTGACCGTATTTATTTCAGGATGCACCGGAACTCTTCAGCCTCCCAAAGCAAATCAGTCCCCTCATTATACCTTCATCGCTTCATCTGGGAAGACATCCGGACCTCTCACAATTAAATCGATTGAACTTAATTTTCAAAATGGGCTTGGTGATATCACTGTGAGCCAGGACACCCCAATCCAACCCGAAGCAATTATTAAATTTGATGGTAACGGTTTATTCCAAGCTTATTGGCAAATAGACAATCACGATATAGAACCAATCGCTATCAACATAACCTTTGGTAAAACTCTCAAGCTGAGAGTTATGAATACAACTCAAATCCCGACCTACCAACCGGGACAGCACCACGTCAGTCTAAGGATTACCAGCCCCAAAACAAAATTAAAAAACCCGGACATAACATATTTCGTACAACTGCAATGAGGTCAAAATGAAGACGCCAATCACCACAGTTTTTCGACAACTGCTGATACTTCTAATATGCGTCCTATTGCTAAGTTGTGGCGGGGGGGGTGGTGGAGAATCAGTACAGGTTACGACTAACTCTAAATATGCCAGTATTCAAATCAGTCTCGGCTCAACATCGCGTGCGGCTGCCGGTTCAACACAACTTCCTGACGATATTACCCGCTGCACTGTCACATGTTCCGGACCGGGAATGACCGACATAAGCGCAGAGCTTCCTCTCGATGGCAGCCCATTAATCATGAGCGATATCCCTCCAGGGGTTAACCGGATTGTCACAATCAACGCCTACAACAATCAGTTGTTGCGCATGTCAGGAGCGAAAACAATCCCCCGGCTAACAGCAGGAACGAGAACATCCGTAACAATCAGAGTTGTAGATGTTGCAGTGATGATTATTTCTCTCAATCCGATTGTTGATATGGCGACGGCAGTCGATTCAACCTTTGTACAGACCACACCAGCAGCAACATTACAGCTCTATTCTGGAGTCACAAATCATGTTGATGATTCCGTCATTTGGCATGTCAATGGGATTGTTGGCGGGACCGCCGTAACGGGAACCATCAGCTCAACAGGGCTATACCATGCACCTGCAACAACAGGTAGCTTTACTGTCCAAACCGTCAGCAATGAAGATTCCACTTTGACAGATTCAATTACAGTCGCCGTCGTCAGTACTCCGGCCAATATCCCACCAACCGCCAACGCAGGGACAGACAGAACGGTTCTTGCCGGGGTCAATGTTACCTTGGATGGAACAGGCTCTACCGATAGTGATGGTACGGTCTCTGGCTATCAATGGACTCAAACTCTTGGAACAAATATCACCCTAAATAATGCAAATATTGCAGCCCCATTATTTATTGCCCCGAACGTTACCTCAGCGGACACACTAACCTTTGAACTCACGGTCACTGATGATGACGGAGCAACCAATAGTGATACTGTCTCGATCATTGTCCAGCCAGCAGGTACTGATTTTCACGTTTCTCCAAAAATTGTCCATCTACTCGAATCATCCAATCAGAATTTTGTATCTAGCAACCCAAGTAACTGGTGGGAAGTTGAGGGGATTGAGGGGGGAGACAACACGTATGGAACAATTTCGACAACAGGTTACTATAATGCGCCGGGAACAATCCCATCAAATCCTCTCGATGTAACAATTGGAGCTATTGAAACAGCCAACACAAACAATACCGACACCGCAAGAGTCGCTGTTGTCCAAGATACCGTCTGGCAAAGAACCTTTTCACGCAGCGGGTATGAGCTTGCAGATGATAATATTGCAGTAAGCCTAGGAAGAATAGTTGGCCCCTATCCCAGCCTCTCCAATATTACAGGGGTGGTAAAAGATTCTTCAGGGACAAACTACCTTTTCTTTGATGAAGTGGGTGATTCAAAAGCAATTTCTTCCGTCTACACCAATTCGTTCTATCAGCTTGGTGTAGCTGCAGGTAACTGGGAAGACTCCTTTTATAGTCTCAGGACATCGCCGCATGGTTACGATGATGAATTTCTTATTGCAGGGGAAACGTCTCTGCCATCAGGAATTCTCGACGAGGCCATTGGCCTAATCCGAGCGAACCGTCTTGGTCAAATCCAATGGGCATATCAATACGAAACAGGACCAGTAACGATAACTTACCCTTGCATAAACTCACGTTACCCATTTGAAGGGGCAATGGAGAACACCCCAGGAAATGGTTTTGTTCTTGGCTTCAGCTATTACTACAATGACGAATGCACTATCGATCAAAACCATTTCCGGCAAAATCTCTTCTTCTACGTACTGGATCAGGACGGCGCCCTCATCAGGAACATACGTATTCGCCCAGCCTACCAGCCGGGAACCGATCGTTACACAGCAGAGATGTATGCCATTGGGATTCATTCAACATCTGACGGTGGCTATCTAGCTGCCGTCAATGTGAATGTTCGCGACCGAAATTACATCTCACACATGAGATCAGCACCAGTTCTCATCAAACTGAATAGCAGTTTTCAACTCGCCTGGATACAGCAATTCTCTGAGGTTCTAAACCTCAGGAATTTTGATATCGGACCATCGAATAGCTTCTACCTAACGACCAACACAGACATTATTCAGATCAATGAAAGTGGAATCGTCCAAAATCAACAACACGTCAGTTCTGTCACTGGAGCAGGAAGTCTAGATCAGATTTTTTATGATAGCGTGGACGCAGCTTTATACATTAGCAGCAGTTGGCGAGAAAATAGCTATTGGCATCAAGCCCTGATCAAATCAGATACGAATTTTACCATTGATTGGCAGCACGCTTATAGCGCCGATAGTTACATTTCCTCTGGCTATGTCAGAGAAGGGTTTGCCCAAGATGGGTCAGGCCCCCGGACAATTTTTCTCAGTGGCAGCCATGAAAATAGGAATGGAGATAATGAGGTTACAATTCTTCGACTTCCAGCGGACACCGGACAACTCGATAATGTCACCGAAAATTCGCCCACATTCCCTGACATGACTTTAACTCCGGTCTCTAATCCGGTAACGACCTTTGATATCACGGCAGGCACTTCTTACGATGATGATCCCGTCGGTGCAGTGGAAGTTCATCAACTCAATCCGATTGCCATTGCAATTTCACCGGCAATAGATACCCATACCAGATCGGGTCAGCTTCTAACTATTGCAATAGCGCAACAGCAAAATGTTAATCAAATATATAATGAGGGAGATCAGGTTCAATTCTATGCGACAGTTTCTCACCTGCTGGCAGACACCTCCGTCACTTGGTCAGTTAACGGTATCGACAGTGGAAACTCCACTGTCGGAACGATTGATACAACGGGGCTATATACCTCTCCTGACACCCTACCATCCCCCGCAACAGTCATTATTCGTGCAACTAGCGTTGAGGAACCTTCTCTCTCTGCAGACACCAACCTAACCATAGAAGATGCTGCAGCAGGAGGGGGATAAACAATGAGCAAACATCTCAAATTATATTTTTCTCTACTCTTCCTCCTGAGTACCATCTCTGCCCATGCTGAGGTTGCGACAAATCTTTCGCCAGCCGTTCCAGTACAAGGGCAAGCACTGACAATCACACTTGTAGATGATCAAGCAACAAGTATGATCGCTTACTATCGCGTCACCGGAGCAAGTCAATATCAACAGCGTTTTGCATCATTTCAAAATAAGGTGGCAAAAATAACGTTAAATGCCAGTGAAGTTGTCGCTCCAGGGCTGCAATACTATTTTAAAATTACTCGCAACGGCAACACAGAATTTTCTCCGCAACTGTACCCCGAATATTCTCCCCATATGGTTGCAATCACGACCCAGGCACAACCAACCCTCAGATTATTAAGTCCTGACATAAAAAATGCCCTTCAGGGAAATCAACTCAAAATCATTATTGCCGGACAAAATGGTCAATCAATACCAGATGACATCGCTATACGCCTTGATGCCACCGATATCACCCCCCTCGTTAAAATTATTGACGGCCAACTTGAATTTGATACCGCCTTGATGCCAAACCCGGGAGAGCATACCATCAGTATCACAACAAACAACAATCAACGGCAGCAACAGTGGGCATTTCAAGTCAAAGACCCCCGCAAGGCCGGAACACGCCAGCTCTACGGCAGAGGGAACGTCTCGTTCAATTACGGTATCAACCTCAAAGAGAATTCTGGAAGCAGTTTTTCCGACACAATGTCGGCCAATGCCAGCATGTCTTTTGGTGCAAAAGGTGACGACTGGGAAGCAACCTGGGACGGAATCAATCTACGTTATGTCAAAGATGCGACCCCCCATGAAATCACCATGGGTGCAGGGTTCCATTTTACCCTGACAAAAGGGCAACAGTTTTTTGAATATGGTGATATCTCAGTCAACGAAACGCAGCTAACAGTTTCATCGTTGTCGCGTCGCGGCGTTCAAGCCAAGTTAAAACTTGGTGAGGATAATATCAATGTGTTCTACGTCGGAGCAAACACAGTTAAAGACTGGGACTCTGGGCTATCAGATTCTGATAATTTTGTTCGCGGTGTTTCATGGCAGCATCAATGGTTACCCAATCAAGCCTTACCAATGACTCTGGTCTACAGTGATGGTAAGCAAACGGGCAGCGGCTACAACACTTCGAGTATTATCCCGGCAAGTGAAGGAGATATCTTTGGCATTGCCTTGAATCCAACTTTCAAAAACATCAATTTTAACTTAGAAATGGCCCTTTCACGTTACGATAAAGATACCAGCGACAGCCTTGCCAAACAGAACGACTACTCGGCTTTGATTGGTCTTTCAACAACCCTTGCAAACATTGCCCTATCTGGCGATTACCACTATTACGGCACAGATTTTGGTTCAGTTGCCAACCCGAATGCAACGACCGACAGAAGTGGCTTCAGCCTTTCAGGCTCAACCCGTGTGGGACCTTCTTCCTTCAGCCTCAATGGCTCTTACGATCGTGATAATATTGAAAATGATGCGACGCGACCCGTTGTTTCGTCAACAAATGGAGGGATAAACTGGGGGCTGTCTTTAGCAAACTGGCCAGCACTCAATCTTTCGTATAACCACTCCCAACAAAACAGCTCAAAAGAACCCGTAGGAAGCGACAAAGTCGACAATTTTAACGACACTGTCAATGTGGGAATTTCTACCGGTGGTCAATGGTGGAGCGCCAGCATGGGTGGCAACTACGGAAAGTTAAACGATCAAGTCGGGAATCTCGATTCAGAGACAAAGGGGTTCAGCCTCTCCGGCAACTTAACA
>JAOZLQ010000140.1 GCA_029934755.1 Desulfuromusa sp.
GATTTCCACTGATTCTGATTACTATAAGTATTTAAAATCAGCTGATTAAACTCTTAACTTTAGACAACAAAAAAGGCTCTCCATATTGGGGAGTCTTTTTTTGTTGTCATTTCTATGACGATGTTTTTTGAGTCTAGTTCAGTATTGACAATTGGCATTGATCTGTCTGCTTTATTTATCGCTTAAATAATAATTCTTAAAGAACGGGATCAACATAACGACAACAAAAACTATGCCCAATAAACCACCTAAAAAATAGACTGAGGTGAAAACCGATGGGGTTCCAGCTCCTACAACTTTGGCTCCCTTGGCAAACGCATCGGCTCCAGCAATCGAGAAAGAGGCTTTAGGTCGAGCAAAGTGGACGGGAAAAGCAGCGACTGCGATACCGAGACCCGCTATGACACCAAACCACCAACCGCTCTCTTTTTTTGCGGCCAAATTATAAATTGCGAGAAAAATGGTAATCAGAACGATGACCATAATAGGTTGGGAATAACGTAAAATACCTATCGATGGGTCGAGAATTGAGGCAGTTTTTCCGCCCTGATAGAGCCCACGTAGACCATGTTCAGAGAAGGCAAAGGCTTGCGTGCCAAACATTCCTAATAGAGTCAGTGGGATAATCGATGCCCATAAATCCTTCCCTTTTTTCTCCAGAATGATCAATGCCCAAAAAGCAACTAGTCCGACAACGAATGCTGTAAATGAAGGGGCAAAGACTTTTTTTCTAACCATATATCCAGCAAAACTACTCACATAGAAGCTACCGATGGGGAGTGTTGCCAGACAGACAAGAGACACTGGAAAAGCCCATTCTTTATCTTTTAAAAATGCATATGCAACAAGAAGTAAGATCACTCCGGCAATAACTGTGATGCCAAGCCAGCCAAAACTCACCTGTAAGCGGAGGGATCCCAAATAACCCATTGGAACGGTGGCGCCTTTCGTTTGTCCTTTCAGAAACATGTCCACAGTTTTAGTAACCAGCCCAGGATTAATAAAAATCAAAAAAACACTGGCAGATAGAGCAATTACCGCCTGGATTATTCGATTTGTTTTTGAAATATTGCCCATTGTTTTTCTCTCCTTTTTCTTTGATTGATAAATAAGTATGCATTCACTCACTTCTGAATGTTTATATATAAATATGATCAATTCTAAAGTCAAATAGTTTGATAATTTAGCGGGAGTCTGTAGAATCAGGTTTTTAATTTTATCGAGGGAGATTATTTATGCGACGTGGTGAAAAAGCTGTAACCGAACAATCAGCAATTGAAAAAATTTTACGTACGGGGAAAACTTGTCAATTGGCTTTTACGGCAGACCCGCTTCCCTATCTTGTAACCCTGAATTACGGTTATTACGATAGAACTCTCTATTTTCATTCCGCCCGGGAAGGGCACAAAATTGATATGATCAGAAAGAATGGTCGGGCAGCTTTCAGTATTGCGCTTGATTTGGGACTGGTCACCGGTGAAAACGCCTGTGATTGGAGTGTTCGTTACCAATCGGTGGTTGGTCATGGACAGATTTTTCTTCTTGAAGATGCCGAAGCAAAGCGGCAGGGGCTTGATTTATTTATGGCGCAGTATAGTGGTAATAAGTTTAGTTATCCGGATAAAATGATTCAGGCCACGGCAGTTTTTAAACTGGAAATCAGCGAGATGACAGTGAAACAGTCACGGGTTGATGAATGATTAAAGCACCTCCTGCCAGCAATCTTGTGCGTTTGAAAAAAGTCATTGCTGATCTTTTTTTTGATGCCTTGCATGCTAGTGGAGAGCTGTTTAAAATTATTATCCCGATCAGCATTGCTACCCGCTTTTTGCAACAATGGGGGATTGTTGACCAGCTTGGCTTGCTGCTTGGTCCGGTGATGGAGTTAGTTGGTTTGCCGGGGCAGCTTGGCCTTGTCTGGGCGACGGCGATGGTTACGAGTATTTATGGTGGCATGGTGGTGTTCGCCTCTGTCGCTCCCGGCTTGGAACTGTCAGTTGCCCAGGTAACAGTACTTGGCAGTATGATTCTGGTTGCGCACGGCTTACCGGTTGAATTACGGATTGCACAGAAAGCTGGAACCCGCTTTCGGGCGATGGCTCTCATCAGGGTTGGTGGGGCTTTGTTGCTGGGCTGGATTTTACATGTCTGTTATCAGTTCAGTGGTACCTTACAACAAGAAAATCATGCTCTCTGGAACCCCGCAAAGGTAGAACCAACCTGGAATGGCTGGATGGTTGCGGAATTGCGAACCATGGTGATTATTTTTCTGATTATTTTGGGCTTGATGACCTTTCTGCAGGTACTGAAAAAAATGGGGATCAGTGATTTGATGACCCGATTTCTCGAACCGGTTTTGGCCGTGCTCGGGATGGGACGCGAAGCGGCACCCATCACTATTATCGGAATGACTCTTGGCCTCAGTTATGGTGGGGGACTGATTATCCAGGAAGCGCAATCCGGACGCTTAAGCAAACAAGATGTTTTCTCTTCGGTTGCTTTGATGGGGCTTTGTCATAGTATTTTTGAGGATACACTGTTGTTGATGGTTCTTGGTGCACATGTTTCGGGGATTTTCTGGGGCCGTTTGTTATTTTCATTGTTGGTTGTTTTTCTCCTGGCTCGCCTGGTTAAAGCCCTCCCTAAACCGATCTTTTATCGTTATTTGGTCCGTCGTATGAAGAGCGATCCTGCTGATACTGAGGTGCACAGTTGTTGATCTCTATCATTGTTGCCATGAGTAAAAACCGGGTTATTGGTAAGGATGGCCAGCTTCCCTGGCATTTGCCAAGTGATTTACAGCACTTCAAGCAATTGACTATGGGACATACCCTCATGATGGGTCGCCGCACTTTTGAGTCGATTGGGCATCCGCTGCCGGGACGGCGGACAATTGTTCTGAGCCAAAATCCGGAGTATAGAATAGTTGATTGTGAGGTGGTCACAAATATTGAGGATGGGATTCAACTTGCCCATTCTACAGAGGAGTTGTTTGTCTGCGGTGGCGCGGAAGTTTATCGGCAGACTCTGGCTCTGGCCGAACGGATTTATCTGACAGAACTGGAAATTGAATCGGATGGCAATGCGCTCTTTCCAAAATTTCCAGTCGAAGATTTTAAGACTATTTTTACCCGGCGGTACAAGGATATCATCAATTACCAATTTTCAATTTTACAACGATGTGCAAGTCGAAAAAAACTTTCATCAGAACTAAAGGCTAAATTAATAGAAACAAAGAGGGAGTCATTTGCAGGTCAATAACTTGAGTGAGAAAAATATGACAACAATTAAGAGAGAAAAAACTGCGAGTTTTGATGTCGATCCACAGCGTGGGTTTACCCCTTTATGTCCTGCCGAGCTTCCGGTTCCAGAAGGGGATGAAATAGCGGATGAACTGAATGCCCAGGCGACATTTGCCCGGCTACGTTTGGTGAGCAAAGATTGCCATCCTGTTGAGGCTCCGTGGGTGGCTCATTCAGTTGCTGAGGTTATGCAGCCAGTTGTTGGGAATTATCCTGATCTGGATATTAAGTGGCCGCCACATTGTGTGGTGGGAACAGAAGGTAACCGCCTGATTCCCGGTTTGCCGGATGAAGCAGAATATGATCTGCTCATAGAAAAAGGGAAAAACCCACTGATGCATCCTTATGGAGCCTGCTTTCACGATCTACGGGAAACCATCAGCACTGGAGCTATCGAATGGTTGAGGACGCAGGGGATTGATACTCTGTTGCTGGGAGGATTAGCGACGGACTATTGTGTGAAAACAACAGGTCTGCAGCTTCTGAAGGCCAAATTTAGAGTCATTCTTAATCTCGCGGCTTGCCGTGAAGTTGCGGCAGAGACCAATCAGCAGGCTCTTGAAGAATTGAGTTTGGCAGGAGCTGAATTTATTGATTCCAGTAGTGAACTGATTTTGCTATGAGTTTAAAGTCTCCAGAAAACTGGTTGATTGACAGTCTCATGGATACCGACCTGTACAAAATCACCATGCTACAGGCTTTTTACCACGCCCCAGAATTTCGCACTGTTGATGTCGAATGGAAGTTCGCTTGCCGCAATCGGAACGGTTTCGACTTGGCAACTTTAATCCCTGAAATTATGCGACAGTTAGAGCATCTTTGTACTCTCTCTTTTACCGATGACGAGTTGGATTATCTCGCTAATTTCCCATTCATTAAGGTTGATTTTGTTGAATTTTTGCGTATTTTCCAGTTGGATACGCGTTTTGTTGAATTGCAACCGCAAGGGAATGATATTGAACTGCGTTTTCGTGGGCCGTTGATTCATGTCACCTTATTTGAAATTTACGCTCTGGCTATTATTAGCGAGTTACATACGTTCTTGCAATGTGATGGATTTAAGTTGGAAATAGCAGAACAAAATCTGGATGAGAAAATTGTCTTATTAAAACAGCAAGAGCCTATGGCCGAGTTTTCTTTTGCCGATTTTGGTACGCGCCGGAGAGCTAGTAAAAGTTGGCAGAAAAAAGTGTTGCTCAGGTTGCAACAAGAGCTACCGGATTATTTTTCTGGGACCAGTAATCTTCATTTTGCGCGCACTTTAAATATGATGCCAATTGGCACGATGGCTCACGAGTGGTTTCAAGGTTGGCAGGCGATTACCCGTTTGTCCGATGCGCAAAAAGCTGCTCTTGAAGGCTGGGTACGCGAGTACCGGGGGCGCTTGGGCATTGCCCTGACCGATTGTTACTCAATGGATTCTTTTATCCGTGATTTTTCCGATCCCTATTTTAGTAAACTCTACGATGGGCTGCGTCACGATAGTGGCTCCCCCTTCGAGTGGGGTGAAAAAGCAATAACAATGTATCAGCAGATGGGGATCGATCCGTTGACGAAAACCCTGGTTTTCAGTGATAGTCTAACCTTTCAGCGGATGATTGATATTTATCACTATTTCAAAGGTCGAACTAAAGTGTCCTTTGGGGTCGGTACTAATTTAACTAACGATGTTGGTAACCAGCCTCTTGATATGGTTATCAAGCTTGTATCGGCCAATGGCAAGCCTGTCGCTAAGATTTCTGATGAACCGGGGAAAAGTATATGTGAAGATCCGGAATATTTACGTTATCTGGCATCTGTTTATGGAATTAAGCGTAGCTGATTTCAGGGGGAAAGTTTTCAGTTGAGGCTCTTGCAAAAGTCCCAAAAGACCATTGACCGTCATTCCCGCGAAGGCGGGAATCCAGAGAGACACAAGCTTTCAAGAAAAACTGGATCCCCGGTTCCACGGGGATGACGACTTTTGCAAGAAGCTCAGTTATTAATTATTGTTCAATGATAACGCAGTTTCTCCCTTTTCCTTTGGCCTGATAAAGTAACTCATCAGCTTTTCGCACCATTTCATCAAGCGAATCTTTTAATGTGGTTGTGACGCCAATAGAAACAGTGGCCTTAATTTTATTCTGCGCGGTTTCTATCGTCAGTTCTTCTATTTTGCGCCGTGCTGTTTCAAAATGATTGGCACGGTGCTCAGGTGACATATTGACAGCCATGACAATAAATTCTTCACCGCCAAAGCGGGCTACGATATCTGAAGCACGGAAACTTTCCTGTAAAAGTGTGGCAATATTTATCAGCGCAGCATCCCCTTCCCTGTGGCCGTAGGTATCGTTGATATTTTTAAAATGATCGATATCGATCATTGCGATGGCAATATCAAGATTCTGGCGCCGGGCATTTTGGAAAAGTTTTTCCCCCGTGCCAAAGAAGTAGCGTCGGTTATAAAGCTGGGTTAGCTGATCCCTGATGGCGGCATCACGGAGTTGTGCGATATGCTCAATGATGTCTATATTCTGATTAACTCGACAAATCAGTTCTTCTTCAAAATAAGGTTTAGTCAGAAAGTCATTGGCTCCACGTTTAAGGAACTGGGATGAAAGTAGGGGATTTCCATAGGCGGACATCCCGATGATGGCCAGTTTGTCCATCGCCCGGATTTTTCTGATTTCTGCAGTCAGTTCAAAACCATCCATCACCGGCATATGATAATCGGTGATAACCAGGCTGATAGCAGGGTTCTGTTTGATTATTTCCAGAGCTGCAGTTCCGCTTTCAGCTTCCAAAATTTCATAGTGCTGAGTTTCCAGAAGTTTCTTGGTATGCGTCCTGAACAAATCGGAGA
>JAOZLQ010000141.1 GCA_029934755.1 Desulfuromusa sp.
TCTTTTTTTGTCCTTTCTGACATTATTAAAATCATATTATTTCTTGACAATGAATTAACATTAATCTATGTATCACCATATAAATATTCATGTGACCGAAAGAACTCGGACACCACGTTTCACACGGGGCCAATTACCGAGCCAACAACTGAATTCGTTTATATGACGAAATAAGGAGCACCAACATGCGTCTCAAAAATCTCAGCATTAGCAAAAAAATCTATTTGACTACCAGCCTGATAATACTGACCTTCGCCCTCTGCTTCTTCTGGATATACAACAACTATCGCAACCATGTTTATGCAGATAGCAAGAAGCAGCTTGTTACCGCCGTTGATACTGCCTATGGAATCATTGACCATTACAGTAAATCGGTGGGGAAAGATATGTCTGAGAGTGAGGCTCAGAAGCATGCCCTCTCCGCAGTTAAAGCCCTCCGTTATGAAGGAAACACCTATTTCTGGATCAATGACACCCAACCCAAGATGATCATGCACCCGATCAAACCAGCACTCGACGGTAAAGATCTATCAGCAGTAAAAGATCCCGATGGGTTGTATCTCTTTAAAGAATTTGTCAAAGCAACTGAAAGCAAACAAGGCGATTTTGTTTCCTATCAATGGCCAAAACCGGGCAAAGACACACCTCAACCTAAATTATCCTATGTAAAAAAACACCCTGGCTGGAACTGGATCATCGGCAGCGGTATTTATGTTGATGTCCTGCAAGCCAAACTTAACACTATATTTTATGTTGTTCTTACTGTTCTTCTGCTGGCGATACTCTTCTCTTCTGTTCTGATTTACTTCCTGGCACGCTCTATTACCAAACCAATGAAACACGCAGTTGAAATGGTAAATGAAATTGAGAAAGGGCACTTTTCTACTCGACTTAATTTAAATCAAACCGATGAAATCGGTCAGATGGCCCAGGCCATGGATAAGTTTGCCGACAATATGCAACATGAAGTGATTGGTTCACTGCAAAAGCTCGCCAATGGCAACCTAAACATGAACCTTGTACCACGTGACAGTCAGGATGAAATACGTGGGGGATTCAATAAGTTAGAAAACGATTTGAACGAGATCATGGGATCAATTCAAAATGCCGGGCAACAGATCTCATCAAACAGCACCAGTGTCAGTGATTTTTCTCAATCACTATCACAAAGCTCAACCGAGTCGGCTGCTTCACTGGAAGAGATTACTGCCTCTCTGAGCGAGCTATCCAGCCAAACCAAACATAATGCTGACAATGCCAATCAGGTTAATGTCCTTTCTACTGATGCCAAAGAAGCAACGGAAGAAGGTAAATCAAGAATGGCGCAGATGATCTCTGCTATGAGTGAGATCAGCGAGGCAGGGCAAAGCATTAACAAAATCATTAAAGTAATTGACGAAATTGCCTTCCAAACCAACCTATTGGCTCTCAATGCTGCCGTTGAAGCTGCCCGTGCCGGTCAACATGGCAAGGGGTTCGCTGTGGTTGCTGAAGAAGTTCGCAATCTGGCTGCACGAAGTGCCAAAGCGGCTAGTGAAACCGCCGAACTGATTGAAGGTTCGATAGAAAAAACCAACAATGGCACACAAATCGCGGATAAAACCGCCGAATCACTTGAAACAATCATTGGTGGCGTATCCAAGGTTTCTGATCTGGCAGAAGAAATTGCTGCTGCTTCAAATGAACAGGCATCCGGTATTGGTCAAATCAACGAAGGACTGGGGCAGATCGATCAAGCAATCCAGCAGAACACTGCCACGGCCGAAGAAAGTGCCGCGGCGGCCGAAGAGTTATCCAGCCAAGCGGCAGAACTGCTTAACATGCTCAAACGCTTTCAGCTAAAAGGGCAAAGTCAACAGCAAGTGAGCTATCAACAACCTGCTCCTTCCAGGCCTGCACCACAGTACCAACCTGCCAGTAATGACAATTGGGGCGGAGCACCTGCAAACAGCCCTCAACAAGCAATAACACTAGATGATGATGAATTTGGCAAATTCTAAAAATCAATAAACCAGATAAAAGAGAGGCCCGATTATCATGATGATGATCGGGCCTTTTTTGTGAAAAATATAGCCACTAAGACGCCAAGGACACCAAGAAGGTCAAAAACCTTAACGGAGAGGTGGAGAGATGCAGAGAAAAACAAATCAAAATCTTTATAAGGTTTTAAACCAGAAAAAAGATATTAAGGTCTTCTCTCCGGCTCAGCGCCTCTCCGTTAAAAATTCTTTTTTGGTGTTCTTGGTGGCAAAATTTATGATTATCAATCTGACAAAATACGAAAAATTGTTTCCGCTAAACTCGCAGACATCCCCGGCACCTGTTGCAATTCTTCCAACGATGCCGCACGAATTTTTTTCAAGCTGCCAAAATGTTTCAGCAGGGTTTTCCTCCGAGCTGGACCCACACCTGGGATATCGTCCAGAGATGATCTCAATGTAGCCTTACTCCGCAATTTTCGATGATACATAATAGCAAAACGATGCGCTTCATCGCGTAACCGCTCTAGCAAGAACAGGCTTGCCGATCCATGCCGGAAGTTGACCGGATTTTTCCGCCCAGGGAGAAAGAAACGCTCTTCACTGCGCTCGACAACTTTCCCACGGACATTTGCCATCACCCGACTTTTAGCAATTCCTACCGCACCAATTTTTGCACCAAGGTTGTACTCCTCCAGCACCATCGTCAGAACCCCGAGCTGCCCCTTACCGCCATCAATCAAAATCATATCGGGAAGTTTTTCTTCCTCAACTCCACGTGCCAACCGCCTGCGCAATACCTCCCGTAACGATGCATAGTCATCAGCACCTTCGACTGTTTTAATTTTAAAGCGTCGATATTCAGCCGAAGCAGGTTCACCGTCCTGCAAAACTACCATACTACCAACCGATTGGTTCCCCTGAACGTTTGAGATATCGTAACACTCAATCCGCTCAGGCAATCGGGGCAAGTCAAACTTAACCCGTAACTCTTCAAGTAACTGCTCACGTGCCTTTTGCCGTTGCCCTCGTTGACGATATGACTCCTCTGCATTTTTTTGCGCCATTAGACAGAGGCGTTTTTTTTAACCAAGCTGCGGTGTGATCAGACGAAAATTTTTACCCCATTTTTCACTCAACCACTCGCCAAGTAAATTCGCACTTTCCAACGAAAAAGGGAGCAACAATTGATCCGGAAGAATCACCTGACGGGAGTAGTATTCCTGCAAGAAGCCATTGAGTAATTCAGGTAAATCAAGTTTCCATTCAAGCAGATAGCTGCGTCGACCAATTAACCTCCCCTGACGAATAAACAGCAATGTCACTTCTACCTCACCACCATCCTGATGCAGGCCAATCACATCTTGATTCCCACCACCGTAATCGGTCACTTTTTGTTTTTCAACGCTCTTTTCGATTGAACCTATCTGGTCCCGTAACCGTGCTGCATCTTCAAAACGCATATCTTTTGCCGCTTGTCCCATCCGCTGTTGTAGCTGGGAAATAACTTCCGAATCCCGCCCTTCTAATAATTGAATAACTCCATCCACCAGTTTGCGATAATCGTATTGGCTAATCTTTCCATGACAGGGTGCACTACATTGACCAATCTGGTGAAACAAACAAGGACGACCACGTTTTTTGCAGCGTTCGATGGACGAATGGCGCAAAGGAAATATCCGGTATATTTCCTTGAGTGTTTCACGGATAGCCGATGCCGAAGAATAAGGTCCAAAATAGTGGGCATCATCATTCTTGACCTGACGGACCACCTGCATCATTGGAAAGGGATCATTCAAATCAATCCGTACCGAAACATAGGTTTTATCATCACGCAATTCTATATTGTAATGCGGCCGGTACTTTTTGATCAGAGTATTTTCCAGCAGCAGTGCTTCTTTTTCGGTGTCGGTGATGATGGTCTCAATCCGCTGCACTTTCTCCATCAGAAGAGGAATATGTAACCTTCCATCTCCACCGGCGGAAAAATAACTGCGTAACCTGTTGCGTAACTGTTTGGCCTTACCAACATAGAGAACTTTATCATCGGCACCAAACATCAGATAGACACCAGGAGTCACTGGATATTTTTTCAGATCAATGGAAATCATAGCTTTAGCATAATCAAGAATAGCCGCTGAATAAAGATCCATTTACATTTTCAGGTTTTTGTCTGGTACTCACTGAACTTATTGGTATAATGACCGCCTGTCAGCTAAAGGCTATCAACCTTTAGGCTGTAGGAAAATCGAGGCGAACAGCCTTCAAGCCTGAGAGCAACCGGCAATTCTCCCACAAAGGACTGATTGTGAATCCATTCTGGAATAATATTTTCCGCATCAGCGGCTATGAACAAACTCTGAACTATTTCCTCAGCACAATGCCGATGTTTAAAAAACTGGACAAGCGGGAGCTGGATTTTCTGGAAAATGTTGTTCATGTACGAAACTATCAAACTGATGAAATCATTTTCAGCGAGGGCGATATCGGTTCGGGTATGTACGCGATTCGTTCAGGACAAGTACAAGTCTACACCCACAACGAGCAAGAAGAGGAGACAGAACAGGCGGTACTGGAATCAGGGGATTTTTTTGGTGAAATTGCGTTAACTGCATCACGACCACGCTGTGCCTCAGCTCGAGCCACAGAGCCCACAGTATTAATCGGTCTGTTCCGCTCCGACATATTGGAGGCAGTTCGTCGACATCCAGCACCATCCGCAAAGATCATGCTAGGTTTAAACCGGGTGATCAGTGATCGATTACTACAATGCAATATCCAACTCGAAGGATTAAAAAAACAGCAAGCCGATAGCCGAAAGCAGCAGACTGATGAATAGCAAGAGCGATATGAGTCGTGCGCAGGTTGCGGTGCTTTACCTGATTTTGACAACCGCAATCGCATCGGGCATTGTTATTTATTCCTCCGCTTCGACCGTAACCGCGTTGCTGAAAACAGCAACCACCGGTTTATTTTTGCCCCTGTTGCTTTCATTGATTGTTTCATTTCTACTTGATCCGGTTGTCCATTTTTTTGAAAGTGAAAAAATTAATCGTACGCTGAGTATTTTTATTGTTTATATTTTACTGTCCTTCCTCATTATCCTCCTGATGGTGGTCATTGGGCCACCTAACTGGAAAGGAATGATGCAGGCCCTTAAAGCCGATTTTCCCCGCTATATTGGTCGAGCTATCGAATATCTGGGTGGGTTACTAACCGTTGCTCAGGAACATTTCCCTTTCATTACAAACTACAACATCGCTGAACGCTTGAGTTCAGCATCACAATCATTCTTTGGCTTGATTCTCAAAGAAACCCCACGCTCTGCTATGCGAATCGGTAGTCTACTATTACTGGTTCCACTGTTTTCTTTCTTTTTCCTGCGTGATAGTCGTCGAATTATGCGGGGTCTAATTTCTTTGACTCCAAACCGTTATTTTGAAATGGTTCTTGATATTTATGCTCATATTAGCTGGCAGCTAGCTCATTTTATTCGTGGAAGAATTTTAGAAGCATTGATCATTGGAATGGTTGTCTGGATGGGGCTGTCACTGACCGATATCCACTATGCACCGATTCTGGCGGTCATTGCTGGAGCCAGTAATTTAGTTCCTTATATTGGACCACTTATCGGCATGATCCCTGGATTGGTGATTGCACTTGTTGACCTGGGTATGGGAGGGCAGTTCTGGTGGATTCTCATTGTTTATCTACTCATCGCCCAGATCATTATCGACAATTTCATCCTCATCCCAATCCTCATCTCAAAGGTGTCAAACCTGCACCCTCTCTGGGTAATTCTGGCTATTGTCATGGGAGGAAAGTTATACGGGGTCATGGGGATGATCATCGGTGTTCCGATTGCTAGCATCTTCAACATCATTATCATTGAAATCCATCAGTACCGTAGGACTTTCAATCCGTACCAGCGTTACTTTACCAGCCGGGGTAAATTTCTCTGACGTGATTTCCTTTGACTAAAAAGTATAGATGGCAGAAAAACTCGAGACGTTTCCCGTTCAGGGACAGTCCCTAGTTAATTTCAATAGTTGCTTAAACTATCGCCATTCGAGATAAAACTTTTATATCCGTTTTTCCAGAAAAATTCGCAAGCCGAATGAAACCAAAAC
>JAOZLQ010000142.1 GCA_029934755.1 Desulfuromusa sp.
GGAGAGGGGATTTTACTCCTTCCCCGCTTTATGGGGGAAGGTTGGGATGGGGGTGTTCGCGAAGCGATATTTTTTTTCTGCTCAGCTAACAAATATTGAGCCTACAATTTCAGTGGCTGAAAATTAGTGCTAATTAGGTCATGTTTTATCCTGTTAATCCTGTCAGAAGTTTCGATTTGGTTTTAGATTTCTCAGTAAATGTCTGCGTGTAACAACGGCTAAAGAAAACGTTATATGTCAAAAAATCTTAAAGAGAAAGTCAGTAATGATCAGACCTAAGTATTTCATAATTATTATTGATATTATTTTAGTATATCTGTCTTTTGCCGGAGCTTTTCTGCTCAGATTTGGTTCCATTTCTGGCTTGGATAATGTTTCTTTTGGTGGTTTTTTTAGATTTTTTTGTTATCTGAGTGTTGTGATCTTTTCCACCTATCTATTCGAACTCTATGATTGGATGAAATTTTCCAGTCGCAAATTTTTGGTTTACCGAGGCGCTTTAGTCAGTATATTTGCTTTTTTCCTTTTATCAGCTGTTTTTTATCTGTTTCCTTCCTTTCAACTAGGACGAGGGTTATTAGTTATCTCTCTAACCCTGCTTTTTTTGAGCCAGCTTGGATTCAGATTCCTGATCCGAAAATTTTCTCGTTCAGCTCAATTTGCGACAAAGGTTATGATTATTGGTGCGGGTGACCTGGCACAAAGAGTTGCTGATATCGTGCCTGAAGATCATAATGTTCATAGTTATGTCCGCTTTGTTTCCTGTACGGAGAAAAAACCTGTTGTCGATCCTGAACTGATTGTTGGAGATATCGGAGATATTGATAATCTTCTTCATGACTATCGACCACAGAAGCTCGTTGTTGCCCTCAGTGAACGGCGTGGCAATTTACCACTTAAGGAGTTTATGCGGAGTAAGTTGCGCGGCGTTGAAATTGTTGAAGCAACAACATACTTTGAGCAGGAAAAAGGCTGTCTGTTAATAGAAAATATGCAACCAAGTGCATTTGTCTATACACAGGGTTTTCGTATGACACCATTTATGCGTGCGTATAAGCGTATTTACGATATTATTTTTTCTACTGTTGGTTTGTGTTTTGCCGCCCCATTGTTTCCAATCTTGGCTGTAATTATCACGAGAGATACTCCTGGTCCTGTTTTTTATAAGCAATTACGAGTCGGTGAAAATGAGGTGGAATATTTTGTCTATAAATTTCGTACGATGGGGCTGGATGCAGAGCAACAAACAGGTGCTGTCTGGGCGCAAAAAGATGATCCTAGGGTGACACGTGTCGGTCAATTTTTGCGTAAAACCCGGTTGGATGAAATTCCTCAACTTTACAATGTCTTGAAGGGTGATATGAGTTTTATCGGGCCACGCCCGGAACGGATGGCTTTTGTTGAACGGTTAAAGGAAACGATCCCTTTTTATTCAACCCGCCATTTTGTTAAGCCTGGTGTCACGGGTTGGGCACAGGTGTGTTATCCTTATGGTGCTTCAGATGAGGATGCTTTAGAAAAAATGCGTTACGATCTGTTTTATATCAAAAACTACTCAATTTTTCTCGATTTTCGAATTATTATTGATACCATCCGTGTTGTTTTAACTGGTTTTGGAGGACGATAAGGGTGAAGAGAATATTAATTTTTCATGTGTTTATTTTGCTGATGAGCCTGAATATGGCAGGATTTGCTATTGCTGATGATTATCTGATTGGGAAAGGTGATGTCCTTGAGGTCTCAGTGTGGGGTGTTCCTGAAATGAGTCGCTCTGTTACTGTCCGTCCCGATGGAAAGATTACCTTGCCTGCTGTCGGTGATATCCTTGCAGATAGGATAACTCCTAGTGATTTGAGTAATACAATTACTCAGCTGATGAAAGAATACATCAAGCAGCCGATTGTGACTGTTTCTGTTGAGCAAATTATTAATAACCGAGTTTATATTACTGGTGGTGGGGTATCTCGGGTTTTTGATATGACCAAAGAGACGACCTTACTAAAGCTGTTGAGCGAACTTGGTGATTTATCTGGGGTTGATTTGCGGAGAGCCTATCTTTTTCGTAATAAAGAAAAAATTAGTGGTGATTTCTATTCTCTCTATTTTGCAGGTGATCTGTCCAAGGATATGGAGCTGCAAGCTGAGGATATAATTTTTATTCCAAGTAATCGTCTGAACCTTGTTTATGTTATGGGTGCAATTACAAATCCGCAGAATTTGCAATTTTATGAGGGAATGAAGGTGATGGATGCCATTCTTGCGGCTGGTGGTTTTACTGAGTTTGCTAAGGAGGGGAGTGTTTATGTCATCGGAAAAGATAAACAAAAACGCAAGATTGATCTCAAACAAGTGACTCGAGGGAAAGATATCAGTGCGAATGTTACTTTAATGCCTGGTGATTACGTTATTGTTGAAGAAAGTATCTTTTAGGATTGTTTTACTATGCAGAATTTTAAAGAACTATTTCGTTATCTTCGTGCACTCCATCGGCACAGATATTTATTCATCCTGCTGACACTGGTCGTGATGACTGCTATTGGTGTTTATAGTTTCACTTTACCCAAAAAGTATAGTGCTGATACGACGGTATTTATTGAACGAAATGTTATTGATAGTCTGGTACGGGGTATTGCTGTTTCCCCTGATATTAATGATCGGATCAGGGTGCTGCGGTATGCGATTCTCAGTCGTGATCTGGTGACAAAAACCTTAGAAGAGGTTGGCTCAGATATTTTTACTAAGCCAGTGGCAGAACAACAAAGCTACATATCAAAGTTGATTGAACGGATAAATTTGCGAATCCGTGGTCAGGAGTTATTTACCTTATCTTTAATTGATAAAGATCCTGTTTTTGTTCAAAAATTTGTAAATACATTGGTCGGTACATACGTTGAAGAGAACATTTCAGCAAAAAGAGAAGAAACTTACGGCGCTAATCGCTTTCTTGATGAACAGATTGAAATTTTTAAAACAAAACTCGAAGATGCTGAAGATAAAATCATCGACTTCCGAAAAAAAAATGGAGTTTATTTTTCAGTTGATGAAGGTGCAACGCTGGCAAACATCAGGGAACTAGAGGGGCAGATAGAAAATATTGAATTAAATCAGGATACTCTTCTCGCTAGGAAGCGACAGATTCAGAGCCAGTTGGACTCTTTACCTGAGACAATTGATATGGTGAGTGAGTCAGCAGAAGGTGGCCGTCTCGCTGAAATGGAAAATCGGCTGAGTAATTTGTTACTGAAGTATACAGACAATTATCCAGAAGTTATCAGGCTTAAGTCGGAGATTGATGGGTTAAAAAAGCGTTTAACCGAACCCGACACTGATGAGACTAAGCCGGAGCGGACTCGACTGACTTCTTTAAACCCTCTACATCAGGAGCTTCAAGGTCGAGTATTTGAGTTGGATGCGGAACTTTCTTCTATGAGAGCGAGAAAGCTTAATCTCCAAAAAACGATCGCCAAGCGGGAAAATGAGTTGCGTGATGTTCCTACTGCACGGAAAGAATTGGGGATTCTTACACAACAGAGAGATTCAATCCGTAACGTTTACGATGAACTGCTTGGCAGAATGAGTCAGTCTGAAGTTTCCAAGCAAATGGAAATTGGCAACAAAGCAGCTACTTTTCGAATTGTTGACGCTGCTGTGCTACCTGAAGTCCCGGTTTCCCCGAATATGTTGAAAATGTTTTTGCTCGCCGTAGCTGGGGGCATTGGCTGCGGTATCGGTGTTGTTTATCTCTTTGAAAATATGGATACCCGAGTACGTGATGTCGAATTATTTGCAGAGCTTGGTGTTGATGTTCTTGCCGTTGTGCCTAATATCTCTGATCCTGTTACGCTGAAACGTGTGTGGCGGAAGGATCTGTTGGTTGTTTTTGTTGCTGGTGTCTACTTGTTATGTTTTGCCGGTGTGTTTGTCTATGAAATTTATCTTCGCTAGGCGTTCTTGATTATGAGTCGAATTGAAGAAGCTTTAAAAAAAGTTGCCAGTCAGCGAAAGAGGCCGATTGAGAAGAGCCTTGAGCTGAATAAAAATAAAAAAGTAGCAGCGCCAGTGCGACCGAAATCGGTTACGGAACGAGTCGGTGCGTTGCTGGATGTTGTTCCACTTAAAATTGATAATCTTATGTTGGCGACGGCACGTGAAGAGAAAACGATCGTTGTTGAAGAGTTTAATAAACTACGATCAACGGTGATCGCGCTGACAAAAGGGGAAGCTTTTTTAAATACTTTGATGGTGACCAGTACTGCCAGCGAAGAAGGTAAATCGATGACAGCCTTGAACCTGGCGATTTCTTTAGCAAAGGAACAAGATCATACGGTTTTGTTGGTTGATACTGATCTGCGCCGCCCATCAGTCCATAAATATCTCGATATTAAACCTGAGGTTGGTTTGGTGCACTGTCTACGTGATAATCTCCCGATAGAAAAGGCATTAATTAAGACAGGTGTTGGTAAGTTGGTTGTTCTCCCTGCCGGTGAGGCAGTTAAAGACCCCTTGGATATGCTTTCATCAATCAGGATGAAGGAAATAGTTCAGGAACTGAAGGAACGCTATCCCGAGCGCTATGTTATCTTTGATACTCCACCCGCACAGCCTTTTGCCGATGCCGGCGTTTTGGCCGCTTTTCTTGATGCGACCCTTTTTGTCGTCAGAGAAGGAAAAGCCAATAAGGAGGACGTTGTTAAGACGATAGAGGAGTTTAAACACCATAACCTTCTTGGGGTTGTGTATAATGATGCTCGTGTTTTTCTAAAAAGTTCGAACTATTACTATTATGATTGATTATCAATACCTCTTGTGAGCAAGGATGGGACGATGAAACTATCAAGATTATTTATCATTATGCTGGCACTCTCTGGGACGCTGTTTCTGGCAATGAACTCTTGGGCGGCAATGGAAATCCATCCCCGTTTAATGGTGGAAGAAGAATATAATGACAATATTTTTCTGAGTGATAACAATGAAGAAGAGGATTGGATTACTACGGTTGAACCAGGAATAAGTCTTGCTTATGACAATCGCTCAGTGGAGGCAACGGTTGATTACTCACTGCGCTATCGTTTCTATAAAGATCATGAAGATGAAAACTTGGATGATTTCAAGGATGTTCAACGCGCTGATGCGACGGCTCTATTTTTTGGCGGACGGCCCTTTACTTTGAGGCTTTCTGAGACAATCAGTCGTGAATCTATAGATGAACGTGATGATAATGAGTTTAATGATATAGAAAATAGGTCGACAGTTTATCATACGTTAGTTACTCCGGAGTATCGTTTGCAGTTAATGCCCACGTTCTCGATGGTTTTTGGCTATACTTATGATCGGTTTGATTATGCTGATTTAAGAGGTAATGATTCGGATGAACATGAGGGAAGAGTTTCCCTGGTGAAACAATTATCGGCGAACTCTGAAGTTTTTGTTCGTTATGCTTATGCTGCTCATCAGTCTGATGACGATGCCGATGAGTTTGATCGACATGACTATACACTTGGATTGACTCAGCAGTTGGGCTCGCGCACTACGGCCTCAATTGAGGGTGGATACAGTGAAGTAGAGTATGATTCAGGTGATTTGGATACTGATGGAACAAACTGGTTGGTCAATATTTCTTATCATCTCTCTGAACCCGTAACTTTGTCATTGGAATATTCGCAAGATTTCACCACAACGGCAGAAGACGGTTTGACCGAATCGCAAGAGGCCAGTGTCGGGGCTACTTATACCAAGGAGTCGTTGACTGCATCAACAGAACTGTTTTGGAATAATTCTGATTACGTACGACTGGATCGTGAAGATGAGGTCTATGGCGTCCGCTTTGATTTTTCCAAGCCTCTCGCAAGGGCATTATCTATTAATTTCGATGCTGAATATGAGCGGGCAGAATATACCGATATTGTTGATGAAGAGGTAGATCGAGTGACTTTTGGGGCCTCTCTTGATTATGAATATCGACGTTTTCTGGCTTCACTTGGGTATCGCTATCGCATCAATGAGTCAGATATCGATGACAATGATTATACCAACAATATTGTAACCTTATCAGGTACGGTGCGGT
>JAOZLQ010000143.1 GCA_029934755.1 Desulfuromusa sp.
AGGCGCACCTGTGCTTCCAGTTGCTCCATTGAGCTGACTTTGCGCTTTTTGCGAGTATAAACACTGGTGTCATGGCAACCTGAACAACTGGTTTGCAGGTAGGCTTTGGCATCGAAATTTTCGGCTTGTAACGCGCTACCGGAAACGGCAAACAGCGTTGTAAATACTGCTAATGAAAGAGAACGGATTTGCATTTTAGATACCTGGATCATGAAGTTAATTGTCTTATAGTTTAGCGGACAAGTGGGCGATACGTACAGATGCCGGTGGATGACTGTGATGGAACGCGGAATAGAGTGCATCAGGTGTCAAGGTATTGGCGTTGTCACGGTACATGCTCACCAGTCCATCAATCAGCGCCTGTGCGCTGGACTGCTCAGCCGCATAGCTGTCGGCTTCGAACTCATGTTTACGCGAAAAAGCCGACAACATGGGGGTCAAAAACACGGTAAATACTGGCAATACCAAGTCTGTTGATCAACACTTTGATGTTTCAGCCAGCATGACCTCTTAATCTCAGCCCCATTTTAAGTTTCTCAGCGGGATGATGAGATTGGACGCTTTTTTACCCCTATGGTAAAAGCTACATATTTTAATTTTCGACAACAGGAGTTTTATATGCCAAGCCTGAAGCAAAACAATGCCATTGAAGCAGTACTGTTTGATCTTGATGGAACATTGCTGCGCGCCCAAATGAGGGATTTCATTCCTCAGTATATCCGCGGGCTATCAACATATTGTGCTGATCTGGTTGAACCGAAAAAATTTGAAAGGACATTACTCGCAACTATTCGTGATCTGATCCATACCGAAGGTGATGGCTTAACAACCAATGAAGAACGAGTTTATGCCAGAATGCACAAAGATTTGGCTATTTCAGAAACAAAGATGCGTGACAGCTTGACCCACTTCAAAAATAATGGGCTGGCGGATTTACAAAAATTTATTCATCCCATTCCGCTGGCCAAACAGATTGTTAAAGGATGTCACAGAAAAGGGATCTCGCTAGTTCTAGCAACCAACCCGGTTTTTCCAATGTTCATGATTCAAGCTCGGATGAAATGGGCCGAATTAGAGGAAGACTCTTTCACTTTTCTGACCAGTTATGAAAACAGTTATTATTGCAAACCACAATCAGGATATTTTCAAGCGGTTGCTGACCAGCTTGGCATTGCTCCAGAAAACTGCCTGATGGTCGGTAACGATATTAATCACGACTTGGCAGCTGTAGCTGTGGGAATGAAAACTTATTTAGTTGATACTTGGCTAGTTGAACGGGATGGCCCTGAATGGCCTTGTGAATATCGTGGCGACCATGGTTCCTTACAAAAATTCTTACAGGAACACCTCGATTGTTGATACAAAGAATGTATTCATTTTGTATTCAGGACTCTAAACATATCCCGGAAGGATTGACCTTTTGAGCAAATCAACAGAAGAGATGCTATATCATAGTTGCATTTTAGATCTAGCTCGTGAAGTTCACCGTATGCCCGACAATAAAGAGTCAGGCTTTGAAATTGTAAGCCATTCAGGTGGCGCTACTGCAGGCCAGAGATAAATCATGAAAACATCACGACCCAACTCTTACCCGTCCCCGGTTGATCTCCCCTTTAACCGCACCAGCCTGAACGATGGCTTTCATCCTGCAACACCCGATCAGGATCCGGGAGGATATGGGGTATGGCTACTGCTCCAAGGGATGAACCTTTTAACTATAGATACAGAACAGGGACAGAAACTACCAGAAGGTGACTCCCCTTTTCTGACAACAACAGCTCCCCCTCTCTATATCGGACAATGGCAAGGGCAGCCCTGCCGTTTGTTGCACATACCAAATCACCAGGAATTGCCACCGCAATTGCACCGACAACCACTACGAGCAAAAGATCCAAAGCTATCCGTTGCGTTACTTTCACTGGCAGGCTTCGGACAGATGATCCTCCATTGGGAGCAAAGCAGCAAGTATTGTGGCCATTGCGGCAAAGAAATGACCAGGCTGAAAAATGAATGGGGAAAAGAGTGTCAGACCTGTAATAATCATCATTTTCCACGGATTCATCCCTGCGTTATCGGGCTGGTTATCAAGGGGGATGAAATTCTCCTCGCCCGCAAAGCTGAGTGGGACGATGGACGCTACAGTCTGGTCGCCGGTTTTGTTGAATTCGGTGAATGTCTGGAAGAAGCAATGGCACGAGAAACGGTTGAAGAAACAAATATCCAAATAAAAAATATCCGCTATATTGGTAGTCAATCCTGGCCATTTCCCAGCCAATTGATGTGTGGATTTGTTGCCGACTATGCCGGGGGTGAAATTGAATTAAATGATAAAGAACTTGAAGACGCTAAATGGTGTAAACTTGATCAGCTCCCTACCCTGCCACCAAAACGAAGTATTGCCCGCTACTTGATTGATCGAGCCAGGGGATTTATGGCCAATTAGGAGAAGACCTGAATTACATCATTCATAAGGATAAGGATGTCAATGCTATGTCCAATCGACTTCAACACATTTGTTACGCTATTGTTTTCTGTTTCCTGATATCGTCCTGCCAATCTGACAAAGAAACATCAGTACTCCAGCCACCGGCTCAGAAACAAACATCTGAACAAATTCAACCCGGCAAAACTCAAAAAGTTTCGGTGCTGCATGATATGCAAGAGATAAAACCGGCAACACCCCCCGTGGTCAATCTTGAACTATCCAAAGAACTGCTTGACCAGATTGTTGCTAACAGTCAGCAGGTACAAACCTCAGACATGCAAAAGAAAATGGAAATTGACACCGCCGAACTGAGAAAAGTGAAAATCAGCGGAGGGATTTTAATCGACAAAAATGAAGAAGATTTGACAAAAAAGGTGGATGGTGGTGAGGTAAAAATCAGCTTACCGTTCAACTGAAACGATAAATAATAATCAACCAGATAGAAAAGAGTATCACGATGAAATATATTGGAGCCCATGTAAGTGCATCTGGAGGTGTCTTTAATGCCCCCTTGAATGCTGTAGAGATTGGCGCAACCGCCTTTGCCCTGTTTACTAAAAATCAGAAGCAATGGAAAAGTTCGCCATTATCAGAAGAAGTTATTTCAAAGTTCAAAGAAAACTGTCAGCAGCACCAACTTAATCCCAAACAAATTCTCCCCCACGACAGTTATTTGATTAACCTTGGCCATCCCGAAGCAGAAAAACTGGAAAAATCTCGCAATGCTTTTATTGATGAACTGCAGCGCTGCCAACAACTGGGACTGATCTATCTCAATTTCCATCCAGGGTCACACTTAAGACAACTAAGCGAAACAGATTGCTTAAGTCGGATCGCCGAATCAATTAATTTAGCCTTACAACAAACTTCCAGTGTAACTGCTGTTATTGAAAATACGGCCGGCCAAGGAAGTAACCTCGGCTACCGCTTTGAACATTTAGCGCAAATTATCGAAGAGGTAGAGGATAAAGATCGTGTTGGGGTTTGTCTGGATACTTGCCACACCTTTGTTTCCGGCTATGACCTGCGTGGGGCCGAAGCGTGTGAGAAAACCTTTGCTGAATTTGAGCAGGTTGTGGGTTTTAAATATTTAAGAGGGATGCACATCAACGACAGTAAAACTCCTTATGAAAGTAGAGTCGATCGCCACGCCCCCCTTGGAGCTGGAGAAATTGGCTGGGATTGTTTTGCATATATTATGGCAGATTCCCGTTTTGACGGGATTCCACTGATCCTGGAAACAACCAAGCCGGAACTGTGGCCAGAAGAAATTGCACAGCTGAAACGTCTTGCGGGATTAGCTGAATAGAGTCGCTTTTTACCATTTTGCTAGGGTCTATATTCCCACTCTATCAAAATGGTTGAAACCCTTATTACAGATAATAACAAGACAAATCTATACAACATCTGAACCATCCTTCATCTCCTAAACTATTTTGTGCATATGCACAACTTTATGCTTGACAAATCTCCACCTCAGGACTAATCTTATTTTGTGCATATGCACACAGTGATTACAGTGATGGATAATTCAACTTATACTCCTGTAATCAAAGCTTGAAACAACAACTAATTATTTAAAGGAGGCAATTATGCCAGGAAGAGATGGAACCGGACCACAAGGTCAAGGAGCAATGACAGGAAGAGGTCAAGGAGTCGCAGAACAAGGACAGGCAGTTGGATCTGGGCGCGGTCAGGGACTTGGACAAGGTCAAGGATTAGGGCAAGGTCAAAACCAAGGGCTAGCGAACCAACAGGGTCGTGGTTTAGGTGTCGGTGTTGGTCGTGGCCAGGGCGCACCTACTGGGCGCGGTCAAGGCAGAGGAAGACGTTAAGCCTGAATAAATCACTCACTTAAAACACATCGGCCCGGGTTGTAAATATCAATCCGGGCCGATAATAACTGGAGTATGAAATATGTTGATAGCAGTAACCGCACTGGAAAATTCACTACAATCTGAAATCGATCCACGGTTCGGAAGAGCCGCCTATTACATGATCATCAATACTGAAACGGATGAAGTCACTATCCACAATAACAGTGATGGCATCAGTGCTTCCAATGGTGCTGGAACCGGGGCAGCACAGACAATGTCAGAATACGGGGTCAAAGCTCTTTATACCGGCAGTGTTGGGCCCAAAGCTGCAGAGGTACTGGGAACAGCCAATATTCCTTATTACGAGAATACAACTGGGACCGTGCAGAACTTGCTTGACCAATTAAAAAATGGCAGTGTTGCACAAAATACCGTTCAAACCGATCAGGAAACTTCTGTTCAGGTTGAAAATCAGCCAGTAGCAAATGAAACCCCAATGGTAGAACCTCAATGCCCCGGTGCTTTACCCGGAGTTGGACAGGGGATGGGCATGGGTGCTGCTGGGCGCGGTCAGGGAATGGGTCGCGGAATGGGTACTGGCCGTAGTGCAGGACGTGGTGCAGGACGAGGCCAAGGCCGCGGGATGTGCCGCAGATAAAATGTACTTTCTGAGGGTAGATTGAGGAGACAAGGTTCGATTATAATAGGCCTCTTTCTACTTTCAGTCGCCAGCAGTAGAAAATACCTTTAAAAAGTCTGGCATCCACAGCTAAAGAGTTAATATAACGATGGAGTTAAACGCACTATGATTATTGCTGTTACCGCCAAAGAAGCATCCTTACAATCCGAAGTCGATCCCAGATTCGGTCGCGCTGCTTATTTCTTGATCGCCAACAGTTTAACTGGTGAAGTGTACGCACACGACAATACCGAAGGGATTGATGCCGCCAATGGTTCTGGAACTGGCGCTTCGCAGCTGTTGGCGGAGTATAATGTGGACATTCTCTATACCGGTCATGTCGGGCCAAAAGCCGCTGAAGTTCTGGAAAAAGCAAAAATTGCCTATCACGAGCATACAGAAGGAACCGTCGAAGAAGTCCTGTCCCGCATACCTCAGGAATCGGTAATGCAAGGGGATGAAGAACCCCCTGAAGAAACCGTTTCCGCCCCTAAAGAAGGTGCAATACGGTTGGCGATCCCAGCGGATTCAGATGCAGGATTAGAAGCACAACGCTCGGGACATTTCGGAAAATGTGCTTATTACGCTTTGATTGATATCAAGGATCAACAGGTTCAACAGGTTGTCCCCTTGCAAAATGGTGGACACGTTCAGGGAGGTTGTTCTGTCCCGGTTGTTTTACTGAAGGCCAATCATGTTACAAAACTGATTGTTGCCGGAATTGGTGGCCGACCTCTACAGGGTTTTCGTGAAACCGGAATTGAAGTTTATGCCGGAGTCGGACAAACGGTTCAGGAAACAGTCGATCTGTTTATCAATGGTCAACTCTCCCCGATCAGTAATGACCAGGTATGTGGAGGAGGCCCACAGTGATCATCTCGGTTGTCAGCGGCAAAGGTGGCGCAGGAAAAACCACCCTTGCCGCTTCCATCGCTCAGGTTTTTGCAGCTGAATTTTATGACCTGGATGTCGATGCTCCCAATGCAGAATATTTTCTCAAGCCTGACTTTTCCAGTAAAGTTTCTATAACCCAATCCATTCCAGTCATTTCTGAAGAGCTCTGTGACGGTTGTGGCATTT
>JAOZLQ010000144.1 GCA_029934755.1 Desulfuromusa sp.
AACCAGATGATGGACAAGGTAAAGCCAGGCGATCACGTGGTTTTTATGAGTAATGGCGGCTTTGATTCAGCTCCCGCTCGATTCAGTTCAAGCATCCAGCAGCGGGGATCGATCGGATAAGAAATGCACTCACCCAAGGCCGGGACGGTTTCCCAGACAATGCTGAAACCGACATTGGGGAGGAAGAGAAAAGGGAAAAAAAACACGCTGCCGATAAAGGCCTGAAACGCAGTCAGGAACAGCGGCGGATAATTATTGGTCAAGTGTTTCAGTGAGACCATATAGCCAGCGGCAAAAACCATTGCCAGAAATTCATAAAAATTTCCCAGTAATGGATTTGGTGCACTTGCGCTAGTTTCACTGGCCAGACTCAGCCAACAGGCCCCGAGTATTGCCAGGCTGAAACCAGCTAGTGTTTGCCGACTGATACTCTCATTCAGCCAGCGCCAGGCCAGAATTGCCACCAGCAGCGGGAGTATGGCGGTAATCATTCCTGCCTGGGAGGCACTGGTCAGTTCCAGAGCCTTGGCTTCAAATAAAAAATAGAGACAAGGTTCACAAATCCCCATAAATAAAAAATATTTGAGATCGCGCCGTCGCCAGGTAATTTTACGGAAAGAAGGGATAAATACAACAAAACAGAGGCTGGCAATAACCATCCGACCAAAAATGACCTGCATCGGATGGTAACCTTGAAAAGCTAGCTTCAGAGCGACAAAAGAGCTGGCCCATAGAAGCATGGCAATGATCAGGCTGATTGTTGGTAACAATCGACGGCTATCTTCAGTCAACGAAAACTCCAGCAGTAGGGTTGTAAGCGGAGCTAAAGATAAGCTGTTGGAAGTCGAGACGCCAGAAAAAAATTACAGGGGGGAGGGTCATGCTCAACAACATGCCTTTCAGTTGAAGACATACTTGTTTTGCGAATGAGCTAGTACTTTGTATTTTAGATAGGTTCGCAAAGTTGCGCCGGGATTTTGTGTGTCGCCAGAATAAATAGAATAGTTGGCTGGAAGAAGCCCGTAACGGCGACTGATCCTAAACCTCTTGGAATATTGACAACATAGTCACTACTCAATAAAAAGGCTGACAGATTTCTGCGAACGGATTACATTATCGGGCGAAGGGGCAGGATTTTTGGTCCGTGCTTCAGGTTGAATCAAAGTTTTGCGACAGGAACCTCCCATGGCGAACAAGAGACCGGAATACTATTCAACGACATTGGAGAAGGGCCTTAGAATTCTCAACCTTTTTGATGAGGACCACTCCCATTGGAGCCAGAAGGCGATTGCTGAGGCCGTGGGGACAAATACGACATCGGTCTACCGTCTGGTGAATACTTTTATCGAAATGGGCTATCTGAGCAAGGACCGAAAGACCAAGCAGGTCAGCTTGGGATCGATGTCAGTTGCCTTGGGCCATCGCCTTCTACGTTCCTACAGTCTGCGCCGGATGATTGCTCCCATTATTGCAGCAAAGAGTGAAGAGTATGGGATCAGTATTGAGGTTGCACTCTATACAAACGATACGATGGTCCTTGTGTGCGGCCATGAACAGAAGAACACCTTGACCTTTCATAAGCCTGGAAGTGCCCGGGAGTTATACTGTACGGCCATGGGTAAGGCTTATCTGGCCCATCTGCCACCGGGGAGGCTTGACCCGATTATCGCCCGGCAATCCTTTTATTTGCGCGCCTCCAACACTCTAACCGACCCGGAACGGTTGAAGTCGCAATTGATAGACGTCCGCACTAGGGGCTATTCGGTCAACGATGGAGAATATATAAAAGGTCTGATTTCCATCGGTGCTCCGCTGTTCAATCCGCTGACAAAATCGGTCATGGGCGGTATCTCATTTGATACAACAACGATAGAAATCTCAATGAGTGATCTGATTGAAACCTACAGCGCCCCTCTAATCGATCTGGCACAACAAATAAGTTCTTATCTGCCCGATTCCTGATCCGCCATCCTCCCGGCCTGTTTTTTAACTGCTACCCCAAAACAACATTCTATCTCTTGCTACTCGATAACCCATTGAAAATACATTACCTGAACGAGTAACTCCCGTAAGCAAATTCTAAAAACTTGACGAGGAAATAATGCTGCTGTAGTCTTTATTTGAGATTTCGGTAATTTAATTACTATTATAGTAAACTAAACAACGGATCCATTATGGACGCCACTATTGAGCTGCGCCATGAGTTGCACCGCTATCCCGAACTTTCTGGTACGGAAGTGGAAACGGCGAGAAGGATCGTGCAGTTTTTCGAGCCGCTAAGTCCCGATACTATTTTGAAGAATCTGGGTGGCAGCGGCGTTGCCGTCGTTTTTTCCGGAACAATGCCAGGACCGACCGTTCTGTTGCGCGCTGAACTCGATGCTCTGCCGATTCAGGAAAGTAACTCGATGCCTTATTGCTCGACCAAATCAGGTGTCGCACATAAATGTGGTCATGATGGGCACATGGCGATCTTGGCTGCGGTTGGCCGTGAACTGGTCACTGAGAGACCCGCCAAGGGTCGAGTTATCCTGCTTTTCCAACCAGCAGAGGAGACCGGAGCAGGAGCTGCCGCAGTTATTGCCGACCCTCGCTTTACTGAAATCACCCCCGATTATGTTTTTGCCCTGCACAATCTGCCAAGCTTTCCCTTGGGCCAAGTAGCGATGCGTAGTGGGTCGTTCGCTTCAGCATCGCGCGGTATGGCGATCCGGCTACAGGGTAAGCCGGCCCATGCGGCGCAACCTGAAACAGGCCTCAGCCCGGCGTTGGCGATGGCGCAAATCATCGAGAAACTCTCCGCCATGCCGGCTGATATCGCCGCCTCGGAGGAGGTCGCTTTTGCGACCGTTGTGGGGGCAAGGCTTGGCAAAAAGGCCTTTGGAACGGCACCTGGAGAGGCGGAGATATGGGTCACCCTGCGCAGCGAAACCGACGCATCGATGGCGGCAATTGTTGCTTATGCCGAAGAGGTCGTGACCGCTATCGCCACCCGCTACGCTCTTGAGGCCACGTTGGGCTATAGCGATATTTTTGCGGCGACCATCAACAGCGAAGCCGCTAACGCGATTATCCGCCGGAGCATTGTCGAAAATTTCATCATCGAACTGGAGCGCCCGTTTCGTTGGTCAGAGGACTTTGGTCGTTTCACCGCGTTGGCTGAAGGGGCAATTTTCGGCATCGGTTCAGGAATAGGGACCCCAGAGCTGCACAGTAACAATTATGATTTTCCCGATGAACTGATTGCACCAGCAGCGCAGATTTTTATGCGGATCATCGCTCAAATACTGACAGAGCTAGATTGAAGATGCATTTTTTCGACGATATTTCACGCTATTCCGATGGCTTTGGAGATTGCATCACCACCATCGACTCTCACACCGAGGGGGAAGCGACACGGCTGATCGTCAATGGTCTGGAAGAGATCAAGGGCGACACCATGATGGCGAAGCTGGCAACCTTCAAATCAGACTTCGATTATATTCGCTGCTTTTTGACGAAAGAACCACGCGGTTCCAAAGAGACCATAGCGGCGCTGGTTACGGAAAACGTGACTCCGGAAGCGAGATTCGGATTGCTCTATATGGATGCCAGACGCTATCCTTATCTGTGCGGTCATGCAACGATCGGTGCGCTGGTCACTCTGGCGGAAACCGGTTTTTTACAGATGCATGAGGGTGAAAATTCGGTGATCGTCGATACTCCGTCGGGGCTGTTACACAGTCTGGTCGTCGTGACTGATAATCGTGTCGTGGCGGTGATGATCGATATGGTGCCCTCATTTGTTTATGCGACGGATCAGGAGATTGACGTTGAAGACTTTGGTCGGATGAAGGTCGATCTGGTGTGTACCGGCGGTTTTTTTGCGATGGTCGATGCGAACCGCATCGGGATCGAGCCGGTCTTCAACAACCGGAACGTTCTGGCCGACTTAGGGATGAAAATTATCCACGCCGCCAATGAGCAGCTGAGCGTGGCGCATCCTCTCAGGCAGGAGGTTAATTCCATTGATGTCGTTGAGTTTTATGACTCGGAGCATCAACAGGGCAGAATGTTTGGACAGGGGATCGTTGTCTATGGCGAATCACATGTTGATCGCTCCCCGTGTGGCACTGGTACCGCTGCTAAATTGACGCTTTTGTCCCATTATGGAAAGATAGCAATGGGACAGGAGTATACAAATTACGGCCCTTTACGAACTGCTTTTGGGGTGAAGTTGGTCGGGAAAGAGAAAATCGGTACCCGGGACGGTTATGTCGTTCAAATAAGAGGCATGGCCTATTTAACTGGCGTCCACCACTTTATTGCTGCCGACTATGACCCGCTGAAGCAGGGTTTTCTGATGTAGCGCTGCAAAGTGTACAGAGCACTTAGTTTGACTTAGTTCGCGGTAGTGGGTTGAATCAACCGTAATGGCGTTTGCGAAGAGGATACACATTCAAAAGACGGGATGCTCATTTATGAAACAGAAAGCACTTCGCCCTTGGTTACTTTTGTCACCCTCCTTAACCGCTGTATTTCTGATGCTGGTGGTACCGGTCTGCTTTGTTGTGGTTTACAGCTTCTGGCTGCGTTCGCCCGTTGGTCAGGATATCCCCGCTTTTCAGTTTGGCAACTACCAAAAGTTTTTTGCAGATTTCTTCTACCCCTCTTTGTTGATCAGAACTATCCGGGTGGCACTTGAGACAGTTCTTCTCTGTGTCGTCATGGGTTATATCCCCGCCTACTTTTTTTATAAAACCGAATCAAAATATAAACCGTTTCTGATGATATTGGTGATGCTGCCGTTCTGGATCAGCTTTATCATCCGTACTTTGAGCTGGATCAACATCCTTGGCGATTCGGGTCTGATCAACCACGTTTTACTCTCTATTGGATTAATCGATTCACCGCTGTCGATGCTCTACAACGAGGGCGCGGTATTGATGGGGCTGCTGCAGTATCTACTGCCGTTTATGATCCTCAATATCTACGTCAGCCTTGACGGGATCGATAAAAGTTTGACCGAAGCAGCCAAGAGCCTCGGCTGTACTGAATGGCAGGCGTTCAAGGAGATTACCTTGCCGTTGAGTTTGCCAGGAGTCAGTGCCGGCTGTTTGCTGGTTTTTGTATTGACCTGTGGCACCTATCTGCCACCGATGATCTTGGGTGGGCCGGGCAACGACATGATCGCCAATATGGTTTTTAAGCGCATTATCACCACTCTCGATTGGCCGTTTGGCTGTGCCATCAGTACCATCCTGCTAGCTCTGGTTGGTCTCATCGTCTTCACCTATAACAAGTACATGGGGATCAACCAGGTCTTCAAGTCGCTGGGGGGTTAAGATGAAACTCATCTCTGGCTGGTCTCTCATAAAATTGTTTACCCTGCTTGTCTATGTCTGGATGTTCGCGCCAATTGTCGCGGTCGTACTCCTCTCTTTTAATCCGCAGCAGTTCGGTTCGTTTCCGATGGAGGGGTTCAGTTTTAAATGGTACGGAGAACTGTTCCACAATCCCTCCATCATGGGAGCATTTAAAAACTCACTGATCCTGGGGTCTCTGACAGCCATTCTGGCGACGTCTATGGCCGTTCCGGCGGCTCTGGCATTTGTGCGCTATGACTTTCGTGGCAAGGACTTTATCAATACCCTACTAATTGCTCCGATTATGATTCCAGAAGTGGTATTGGGCGTCGCGCTGTTGCTCTTTTTACGCTGGCTCCAGCAACCGAAAAGTTTCATGTTGTTGTTGATTGGTCATGTGGTGTTGACCCTGCCCTATGTGATGCTAGTGGTGCAGGCGCGGATGGTTGGGATCAAAAAACAGTATGAAGAAGCAGCATTGTCGCTGGGAGCGAGTCCATTTCAGACTTTCTGGTCGGTCACATTCCCGCTGCTTTCACCGGCAATTTTTGCCGGGATGCTCTTCTCATTTACCATCTCTTTTGATGATGTGACAGCAACACTCTTCTGGGCAACCGCATCGCAGCAGACGGTACCGGTTAAGATTTTCGGCATGTTGAGGAATTCAATCAGCCGCGGAGTCCGCTGGTTGTCAAAACGCTCTC
>JAOZLQ010000027.1 GCA_029934755.1 Desulfuromusa sp.
CAGCCCTTTTGGCTGCCGTTTATTTTTGCGCAGATGATCCAATTGATTTCCTGTATTAATTGAGGGTCTTATACTCGACCTTGATAATCTCAAGTTCTGTTTGGCCACCGGGAGTTGAAAACGAGACCAGATCTCCTTCTGATGAACCCAGCAGGGCCCGGCCAATGGGGGAGACCCAGCTCACGTAACCGCGCGAGGCATCAAGTTCATCCGTGCCGACAATACTGAAAATCTTCTCTTCTTCCGCTTCGTTTTCAACTGTGACGGTACAACCGAAAAGGACTCTGCCGTTGGCAATTTTCAGCTGTTCAACGGGATCAACGATGGTTGCATCCTCCAGACGTTTGGTTAAAAAACGAATCCGTCCGTCATACTGCCTGAGTTTTTTTTTGGCGTAGTGGTAATCGGCGTTTTCACTCCGGTCACCGTTACTTGCAGCCCAGGTGGCAGTTTTAACCATCTCAGGTCGTAGCTGGTAGAGGATTTCTTTGAGCTCAGCTCTCAATCTTCGAGCACAGGCTGGGGTCAGATAGATCGGGGCCGGTTCTGATGTTTTTTGATTCGACATGGCGACTCAGTTCAAAGTTGATGAAGTTTTATCTTATGCTGTTCTATGATTGGGATCAATATTTCGCTATTTTTTGAAACATTCCCCTCTCCCTGAGGGAGAGGGCTAGGGTGAGGGGGAGTGTTACAGTATTACCAGAATGATTTAGATTTTCCCTCATCCGGCCTGCGGCCACCTTCTCCCTCGGGGAGAAGGGTTCTGGTGAATCAACGTCTCTGCTTTCCCTTGCCTCTCGTAGATCTTTTAGATTTATCAGCATCCAAAAAATTGCCGCCTCTACGAGGCTTGCTGCCCGTATTTTTTTGTTCACCAGTAGTTTTGCATCCCTCTCCTCGTGCCTGTACCAGCTTCGGCTTTTTCGGTTTCTTTGGGCGTGCCTTTGTTTGGCGGGTCAGCGGAACTTTATGGTTCGGGATAAAACCGGTTTCAGTTTCGCGCACCAAGGTCTGACGAATCAGAGTTTCAATTGCGGCAAGCAACTTGACTTCATCGGCACTGACCAGAGAGATTCCCTCTCCTTGAAAACTGGCACGACCGGTTCGGCCGATGCGGTGGATGTAATCTTCTGGAACTTTGGGTAGATCAAAATTAATCACGTGTGGCAGTTCGTTGATGTCGAGACCGCGTGCGGCGATATCGGTGGCAACCAGAATCCGGGTTTTGTTTGCTTTGAAATCGGACAGGGCGCGGGTTCTCAGCCCCTGACTCTTATCTCCGTGAATTGCCACTGCCGAAATGTTTTCACTCTTCAGGTGCCGAACTAATTGGTCTGCACCGTTTTTGGTCCGGGTGAAGACCAGTACTTGTGACCAGTCTTTATTGCGTATCAGATGGCTGAGAAGGGCCGACTTCTTACCCTTATCGACCTCATAAACCCACTGTTTGACACTCTTTGGTGCCGAATTTCGTTGGCTGACTTCTATCTTCACCGGATTGTTGAGTAAACCGGTGGTGAGCTTGCGGATAGCGTCGGAAAAGGTTGCTGAGAAGAGCAGGTTCTGACGCTTTTTCGGCAGCAATGCGAGAATCTTACCGATTTCGTCGCTGAAACCCATGTCAAGCATCCGATCCGCCTCATCCAGTACCAACGTTTGCAGCTGTGAAAATTTCACCGCATTCCGGTCAAAAAGATCAAGCAATCGGCCCGGTGTCGCCACTAGTATATCGACCCCACCGCGCAGTTTCATCATCTGTGGATTGATTTTCACCCCTCCGTAGACAACACTCGACTTTAACGACAGGTGTTTGCCATAGGTCGCAACGCTTTCGGCAACCTGCACCGCCAGTTCACGGGTCGGGGTCAGAATCAGAGCTCGGATATGATTTGATTTAACTTTATCGCCGTTGGCAAGTTGGTGCAGCAGTGGCAGGGTGAAACTGGCTGTTTTCCCGGTTCCGGTCTGTGCCGCAGCCATGACATCTCTGCCGGAGAGAACAGCGGGGATCGCTTTACTCTGGATCGGGGTGGGAGAGGAATAGTTTTCTTCTCCGATGGCACGAAGAATGGGCTCGGAGAGTCCAAAAGATGAAAATGACATAGAATTATACAATATCCTCTCAATTCATGGCGCTTGGTCGGTACACAATCAACCCTTTTTTCCTTCCCAAGTATGGGAGTAATTCTTCGTCAATAACCTTTTTCCGCCAAAACCTTGAAGAGGCATGTCGGAGAAAGGTTTTTTCTCCATTTTTCACCACAATCCCGGTATGAGAGACATCAAGGCCTGGATAAGGGCTGTAGATGCCAACGTAATCTCCGTTCTGCAATCTGGCAAGTACCGATTCGTCGATTACTTCTGGCGGGATAAAAGCAATAACCTGTCTCCTTGCCGGGTATCCCGGCAGATAGAGTGTTCCGTCAGTTTTCTGGTTTAATTGTTTCTCAACCCAGAGAACACCTCTCCCCCCTACTTGAGAAGTCACATCGCGCAGTGGAGCGAAGAGCGCATTGCCCCATGCCGAGAAAAAATGATTTCGGTCCAAAAAAGTGACCCGTCCGTAGCGGTAGCGGATGTGTCGCAGAGCTTCTTGGAATCCTGCAAAATTGTTTGACCTGCGTAGCGCTTCTACGTAATCAAGAAAGGTAAAACAGTCCATTCCATCCAAACGAAGGACAAAAATTTCAGTAATGTCGGCGCTCCCGATCAGTGTGTCTGCAAGGTAAGGAGTTACAAGAAAAGCTGCTGAGATGAAAGCGATCTTTTCACCGGGCTCTATAATGTCTCTGGTTTCACGCTGGAGATTCTCAATTTCTATCTGGTTCCAGTGGCCGAGATCAAAAGGTTTCATTTGTGGTGTTGCGCAGGATGATATGGCAAGCGGGAGGATTATGAGCAGAACCATCCTCCAAATTAGACGCTGGGAATCCCGGCAGCATATTGCTTTCGCTAAAAATGGATTTGACGCTGAGAAGTGGCTCATTTAAACCCGTCTTTTGTGGTCTGTTGAGATTCAGGCTCCTAATGAAGTATCGGAAAAGAGCGCTTCGTGCAGGTTGACGGTGTGATTTTTTATCCGCCGCAGGGCAACGGCCATATCACTGAAAGTCAGAGCGGGGAGGGCTCCACAGCTTCCATCCTTCATCCGGTCAAGGTGTGCCTTACGGATGATGTCAGCCTGATCATTAAGACGACTGGCTTCATCATAAACTTTCTTGGTGTTGCTGGCATCTTCATCGTTGAAGGCTTTACAAACAAGAGTAAAAAAGGCAAGTATTTCATGATGGAAACTGATCAGATCATCCCAGCCATCTTCACTGTAATCGAGCTCATATTTATCCAACCGTTTCATGTATGAACAGAGGGAGGCCGCATAATCGGCAATTGACTCAAGTTCGTCGGCGGCCCGGATAAAACTATAGGCTCGATCTGATTGTTTATTGCTGGCGTTTCCAGCTTGCATCAACGTGACGGTGAAAGTGGTGATCTCATGTTGTATGATATCTGTTTCGTCCTCAAGTTTAATCACTTTACGGTAGAATTGTTCACGCCCTTTTATGTCGCGTTGGAGAAAACTTCCCGAATGGCGCAGTGCTTTGTGTGCCATCTTCTGCATCCGTTTAAGTTCACCAAAAATCATCGGGAAACCCATGGCTACAGGTATCGTGCCGGGGGCTCCAATATATTTGAATGAACCTTTTTCAGCCCCCTGTTTTTCCGGTATCATTTTGGTGACAAGCTTCGCTAGCTGATTGAGAAACGGTAGCATCACCAGAGTGGCTGTGACATTGAAGAAGGTATGTGCCATGGCAATGTGGGCGGCAATGTAGGGACGATTCCCTTCAACATCGGTAAAGCTTGACATGCCCGGAACAAATTTTTCAACCATTCCGACATAGGGCAAGAAGAAGAAGATGATGATGCAAACCCCCAGCAAATTGAAGACGCTGTGTGCCATTGCCGCGCGCCGGGAAGCGGTACTTCCGCCGATAGCGGCAAACTGGGCGGTAATTGTGGTGCCGATATTCTCGCCCATAACCAGGGCAACAGCAGTATAAAGGGGGATAGCTCCGGTGGTTGCAAGGGCAATTGTGATGCCGAGCATTGCTGAGCTGCTTTGGATGATCATGGTCATCAAGGCGCCAATGGCAACACAACCAAGGATGCTCAATAGCGACTGGGCATCGAGGGAGAGCATCAGGTTCATGAAGCCTTCGTCACTACGAAGTGGTTTGAAGGCGCCACTCATGATCTCAAGACCAAAGAAGATCAGACCCAATGCGACCAGAATTTTGGAACTTGCCGAAACCCGCTCATTTTTAGAAAAGAGCATCGGAAAGACGCCAATAGCGATGAGGAGCAGGCCGTATTTGCCAACTTTGACCGCCAGTATCCATCCTGTGATAGTGGTGCCGATATTTGCACCGAGGATGACACCGATTGCTTGGGTCAGTTGCATCAGCCCAGCGTTGGTCAGACCGACAACCATGACCGTGGTGATTGATGAGGATTGAACAAAGGTGGTCACAAATAGACCGACTAAGACCGCCAGGAATCGGTTGGTCGTCACCGACGAGATTGCTTTACGAATCAGACTTCCCGAGAGCATCTGCAAACTGTCGGAAAGGTACTTCATCCCAAGGATAAAGATCCCAAGCCCGCCAATGGCAGTATAACCCATCTTAAAAGGTTCAATCATTTTACAAGTCCTTGAGAAATAGTCGTTTATGTCATCAATTTCGCAACTTGTTCTGTGTCGATGGGGCGCAATTTAATCGGCTTTTGGTGCTCTGTCAAGTGTCGTTCTTAATTGTCTGAAATCTAACGGAAAGTGTAAGTATGGAAATTTCAAACCGTATGATTTCTGCGTGGGATTCCGCTGTATGACCACTGTGCTTTTCAATCTGTTTGTGGATTAAACCGCGGAACATATAATGATCGTCTCTTTTATTAATCAATCCTGTTCATGGCGCGATACAAATCCTCGACTTTTTTTCTTGCCCATGGTGTTTTGCGTAAGAATTTAAGACTCGATTTTGCTGAGGGGTCGTTGTTAAAACAGCGGATATCAATCAGTTGTCCCAGCTTGTCCCAGCCATAATAGTCAATTAAATTGTTCAGAATCTGTTCCAGCGTGATTCCGTGCAAGGGGTCATTATTTTGCTGTGTGCTCATTGTTAGGTTGATCCTTCATTTGGGGGTGATTGTACGTTGTGGCGGATTATATCAGTAAGTAGATTTGATTGGAAACAGTAGGTGGTCAGGGCACCTTTTTGCATGTTACTTTGTCTGACCGGGTTATGCTGGTTAAACTGAAATTTACAGGAGAGAGAACACGAACATGATCTGGCAGGTCTATATTATTCTTTGTTCGGACGATTCTCTCTATACTGGTATCAGCACTGATGTTGAGCGGCGCTTTGCCCAACATGTTGAGGGGACAGGAGCCAAGTACTTTCGGCGTTGCTCACCGTGCCGACTGGTTTATCTGGAGAACGATCATGATCGCAGTAGTGCCAGCCGTCGAGAAGCGCAGATCAAAAAAATGCGTCCCGTTGATAAGCAGCGTTTGATAGAGTCGCTAGAGAATCGGCTTGAAAGAAAATAACTGTAGCCATTGTTGAGGTGATTTGTGTCCCGGAATAATGTGGTTGACCCCCATGAAGAGGGGATCGAAATCCCGTATGAACAGATAAATTCTGCTACGTTGAGGCGGATGATTCAGGAGTTTGTGACCAGAGATGGGGCCGATTGGGCGGATGTGGGCTGCACTTTGGAGGATAAGGTCGAGCAGGTTCTGCAACAACTGAGAAACAAGAAAGTTAAAGTCGTATTTGATCTGCAGTCGCAAACAGCTAACCTTGTTGTTTGCTGCTGAACCAAATTAAGCCCTCCCTTTGTCATGATTGCATCATTTTTCATGTTTATGCAGTGGATCCAGGGTAATTCTCTTACTGGTCTTCCTTTTTCTTTTCTTCCAGAAATGGCTTGAGTAAATCAATTGGCATCGGGAACAGAATCGTTGAATTTTTTTCTGCAGCAATTTCCGTCATGGTCTGTAAAAAACGCAACTGCAGAGCTCCTGGCTCAGTAGAAATTCTTCCCGCCGCTTTTGCCAGGGTTTCTGATGCTTGAAATTCTCCCTCAGCATGAATGATTTTGGCGCGTCTTTCACGTTCTGCTTCGGCTTGACGTGCCATAGCTCGCTGCATTTCGGTCGGCAAATCAACATGTTTAATTTCAACATTTGAAATTTTGACTCCCCAGGGATCGGTTTGTCGGTCGAGAATTTCCTGCAGGTCGTGGTTGATACTGTCTCGTTGACTGAGCAGGTCGTCCAGTTCCACTTGTCCCAATATGCTCCGCAGTGAAGTCTGTGCTAGCTGGCTGGTTGCATAAAGGTAGTTATCGACTTCGATCAATGCTTTCTCCGGCTGAACAACTCTGAAATAGAGGACTGCATTGACTTTGACTGAAACGTTGTCCCGGGTGATAATATCCTGTGGCGGGACATCCATCGCGATGGTACGCATGTTGATTTTTGTCATTTTGTCGACAATGGGAATGATGAATTTTAACCCCGGCCCTTTGACACTGGAAAAGCGCCCAAGGCGAAAGACGACCCCACGCTCATATTCAAGCAGAATCCGGATAGCAGAGCCGAAGATAATAACGATAAATGCCAGCGCAATAACCCAGAAAAATCCAAATCCAATCATGGTTAAGCCTCCTCAAGTTCTACTTCTTTAACTTGTAATTTCAGTCCATCCATCACTTTGATAATTTTTATCTTTGCCCCTGCTGAGATCGGTTGATCGCTACAGGCTTGCCAATATTCACCATGGACAAAAACTACTCCGTTGTCGTTGACCGGATCGATGACCGTGCCAATTTCTCCGATCATTCCTTCTTGTCCCGATGTGACCGGGCGACGCTGCGTTCGGATCACCATGCCGGTGGCGAGAAGAAAAAAGCCAGCACTGACAGTGACTGTTGCGGCAATCACTGCCCGGGAAATTTGCAGATAGGGTTCGCTACTGTCGATCAGCATCAAGGAGCCGAATGCCATGGATATGATCCCTCCAACCGCAAGCATTCCGTAAGAGACGACTTTAATTTCAAGAATAAATAGGACGATAGCCAAAACAATCAAGAGAATCCCAATATAGTTAATTGGCAGGGAGGAAAAAGCAAATAGTGCCAGTAGCAGTGCGATAGCACCGATCGCACCAGGGAAAATGACTCCCGGTTGGGAGATTTCGAAGAAAATCCCTATGGTTCCAAGCATTAACAATAGGTAGGCAATGTTTGGGTTGCTGAGAGCATTGAGAATTTTCTGTCGCCAGTTCATTTCTATCCGTTGCAGGGCCGCATCACTTTTTTCAAAAATCAATATTTTGCCGTCACGGATATATTTATAGCCATCCAGTTGTGTCAATAAATGTTCTGTGTTGTCTGCCATCAGATCAATAACTGACAATGTGAGTGCTTCTTCTGCTGAAATTGAGACGCTTTCTCGAACCGCTTGTTCTGCCCAGTTCTGATTGCGGCCACGTTTCTGGGCTATGCTTCTGGCATAGGCAGCGGCATCATTTTCGGCTTTTTCCAGCATGACACTGTCCGGTTGTTTGCCCGCACCAATTGCAACCGGGTGGGCTGCGCCAATATTGGTGCCTGGAGCCATGACAGCAAAGTCAGCTGCCAGAGTAATGAGTGCCCCGGCTGAAGCGGCTCGTGCGCCTTGTGGTGCCACGTAGACAATCACCGGAATAACCGAGTTTAACTCAGCTTGAATGATTTCTCGCATGGCGGTATCCAAACCACCCGGGGTGTCGAGCTGAATCAGGATAGCTGGTTCAACATTCTGGTTAGCGGCATCGATCTGTTTGGCTATGAATGAGGCAGTGACCGGGTTGATTGATGAGGCGATATTCAGGTAGCGGATGGGTGTTTGTGCTGAGTTGCCGGGGCTGGCCGGTAAACTCACCATCAAGGTCAGACACATAAGCATGGAAAACACGATTTTTTGCATATCTCAAGCTTAACGTTGATTTGTAAACTGTCAATTTTGATGGATCAGTCGTCTCATGATTTTTGAGAAAGTATCAGCTTCGTGATAGCGATAAACTGGGCATGAAAATAGTTAAAGAAATTCTTGATTTGTGGGTTTGAAACAAATATACTGCCAGATTATTTTAAATGGGTCTTGGCTGAAGGTAATGATGGTATCAGGATCGTTTTGAGACAAATAATTTAGTGCGGGTGCCGGAATTCTCTGGGCACCCTCTTTGTATTTAAGTGTCAGAGGCAACTCTCTTAAAGGGTGCTGGCTTACTTTCTTTTTTACGGGGAAACCTATGAATCTTAAAGATCAACTTATGCAGGATATGAAAGAGGCGATGAAAGCTAAACAAACTATTCGTCTCAGTACCATTCGTCAGTTGCGCAGTGCGATCAAAAACAAGGAGATTGAACTGCAAAAAGAGCTTGATGACAGTTCTATCCTTGGGGTTATCACCACGGCAGTCAAACAGCGTCGTGAGGCTGCGCAGATGTACAATGATAATCAGCGACCGGAATTGGCGGCAAAAGAAGAAGCTGAACTGGCTGTTCTGCAACAGTATCTTCCGACACAATTAAGTGAGAATGAAGTTCGCGATATCGTGGTTGCTGTGATTGCTGAAACTGGTGCAACCTCGATGAAAGAGATGGGTAAGGTGATGCCGCAGGTTATGGCAAAAACCAAGGGTTCAGCTGACGGTAAAATGGTTAATCATTTGGTACGGGAACTTCTGGCAGGATAACTTCGGAGCATTTTTTGGGATTGTTTGATGTCGCTATATTGGTTGTCCTTTGTTTCTTCCTGTTAAAAGGAATATTCAGGGGATTATTGAAGGAAGTTTGCTCACTGCTTGGTCTGGTGTTGGGAGGGGTCTTTGCCTTTACCTTTCATCTGCCGCTGGCGCAGCTTCTGCAAGACTCTTTCAATCTACCTGCTAAACTCTGCGTTTGGGGTTCTTTTCTGGCGATCTTTCTGCTGATGGTTTTCCTTTTTGCGGTGGTTGGTTTTGTTCTGAATCGGTTTGTTAAGTTGATTTTTCTGGGAGGATTCAACCGTTTGGCTGGAGCGATATTTGGAATTATCCAAGGGGTTGTTGTTCTTGCAATGATTATTCTTGCGCTCAACTCGTCGGTGGCCCCAGATGCTGCCAGGAGGATGATCAAGGGATCACAACTGGCACCTCCTTTTGCGACCCTTGGTGGCGCAATATTTTCCGGAAGCCAAAGCTTAATTGGACGATAGCAGAGCGATGATCTGTAACGAAACAGCATTGCAAAGACTTGAATACCCACGTTTGCGAACCTTATTGGCGGGGCAGACGCAGTCAGAACCCGGTTATTTGCGAGCTGAACAATTACAACCACTATCAGAGCAAACGGATATTGAGACAGCTTTGACTGAGGTCGATGATGCGGTTCAATGGCTCATTGATGGACAGGCACCATCTTTAGGCGGTTGTTGGAACCTGTCGACCGTGCTGGGTCTGGTCAGGGCTGAAGGTAGTTTGATTGCTGTCGAAGATTTGCTGAAAGTTGCGCAGTCATTGCGGGTCATGGATGATTGTCGTCTCTGGTTTAAATCACAGAACCAGAAATCTGTGTTGTCAGATTTAGCTGCTGCGATGGCACCATTGGTTGAATTGCAGCGGCGTTTGCAGAATTCAATTGGTTCGCGCGGTGAGCTGCTAGATAGTGCTTCGTTTGAGCTGGGTGATTTGCGTTTTCAGATTCGCCAGACTCGCAGCCGGATCAAGCAACAGTTGGATCAATTATTGACGGGTGATCAATCTTCCAGTTTGTTTCAGGAGCGGTTGATAACTATTCGCAATAATCGTTATGTGGTGCCGCTAAAAAGTGACTGTCGAGGTCAGTTAAAAGGCTTTGTTCAGGATGAGTCAGCCAGTGGTCAGACCCTCTATCTGGAACCTTCACAGGTTTTAGAAGGGAATAATCGCCTCCAACAATTATCACGAGAAGAGCAGCGGGAAGAACGGCGAATCCTGCAGCAGCTTGCTGATCTGGTGAGGCGAGATACTGCTACTCTGAATAAAAATCAGTCATTTCTGGCTCGGATTGACCTCCGTTTTGCCGCCGGACGGTTGTCGCGTAGTTATCAAGGTTGTCGACCTGAACTGGTCAGTGCTTCGATTGTCGAGCTGAAGCAGGCACGTCATCCATTGTTGATGGAAGTTGAAGGCCGTTTTGATCTTTCCGCTGCGGTTGAGATTGATGTATTGCTGGGGGAGGATTGCCAGGCTCTGGTGATCAGCGGTCCGAATACTGGGGGAAAATCAGTTGCGTTAAAAACTTTAGGCTTGCTGTTATTGATGGTGCGGTCGGGGTTGCATGTTCCCTGTCATTCTGACAGCCGGTTGCATCTTTATCAGCATTTACATGTTGATATCGGAGACGAACAAAGTATTGCGCAGAATTTATCGACCTTTTCAGGTCACTTGTTAAAGGTGCGGGATATCCTTGAACAGGCTGATGCTGAAACACTGGTATTGCTTGATGAGGCAGGAACCGGCACCGATCCAGCTGAAGGGGCGGCACTGGTGCAGGCGGTGCTCGACCAACTTTGCCAGCAGGGGGCAAAAACATTGCTGACCACTCACCTTGGGCAGCTGAAACACTTTGCTCATGGACAGGCAACGATTGAAAATGCGGCGGTTGAGTTTGATCCTGAGACCCTGGCCCCAACTTATCGGTTACGTTATGGCATTCCAGGAGCCAGCAGTGCCTTGACAACGGCCCGCCGGTTGGGATTGCCTGAGCCGGTCATCCAGCGGGCGGTGCAATATCTGGGTAAAGAAGAGTATGACCACAGTGCCTTGTTGTCCCGATTGAACACCAAGCAACTAGAATTGGAGCAAGAGCTCCTGCAGGTAAAACAGGCAAGGCTTGAGGCAGACACAGCGCAGCTGTTGCGGAAACGGCAATTGCAACAACTCAAAGAGAAGAAGCAGGAAATCCTTAGCCGGGCAACCCGCCAAGCTGATGAGTTGATTGCTGCGACCGAAATGCGCATGAAGACGTTGCGTAAGCGCAAGTCTGGATCAGTATCGCCACAACAAGCTGTAGATGAAAGACAACAATTTTTAGCGGCCAGAGAAGATCTGACCCCATTTAAGCCAAAGCCAAAACGATCAGGAACTATTCCGGTGCAATTAAAGGTCGGAGAGTTGGTACGAATTTCCGCCCTGGGGATTGAGGCGCGGGTTGAACGTTTGCATGGGGCGAATATCGAGTTACAGGTGGGTGGTAAGCGGGTGCGGCAACCACTAGAGGCGTTGGAGCAGTTTAGTCCGCGGCGTTTTGTCACAGCATCTATGGGTAGCGGGCAAGTCTCTCGAAAAATGATGGATCGGCAGATCAGCCCACAACTTAAGCTGATTGGTCAGCGGGTTGATGAAGCATTAGCGCAATTAGAGCGTTTTATTGATGATGCCTTGCTGCACAATTTGCAACAAGTTGAAATTATCCATGGCTCAGGAGAAGGAATTCTGCGTCGTGCGGTGCGTGAACATCTGGCCGGAGTGGCTGTGGTGACTGCTTTTTACGCAGCTCCGATAGCTCAGGGCGGAGATAATATTACCATTGCTGAATTGAGTGGGTAATACGGTGTTGCAGATTTTTTTTGCTTAGCCCTCTTATGACTTTTTATGAGCGTATTATATGATGTCCGGACAAATTTCAGAGAGTAAAATCAATGAAGTCCGTGAACAGACAGATATTGTTGAGTTGATTTCACAATATGTCAGTCTGAAGCGTTCCGGCGCTAATTACACGGGTCTCTGTCCGTTTCATTCGGAAAAATCACCATCGTTCAGCGTTAATTCTGCCCGGCAATTTTTTCATTGTTTCGGCTGTGGAGTTGGCGGGGATGTTTTTTCCTTTTTGATGAAAACTGAAGGGCTTGCATTTCCTGATGCCGTACGGCGGCTGGCGGAACGGGTCGGAATTGAATTGGAAGAGCATATCCCGTCGCCTGAAGAAGAAATGCGCGAGCGGCAACGGGAACGTCTCTATCGGGTGAATGAGGTCGCTGCAGACTACTTTCACCAAATGCTGATGGAGAACCCGGCAGGTGATCCTGCACGACAGTACATGAAAGTCCGCGGCTACGGCCGCAAAGCTGCAGGTGAATATCAGATTGGTTTCGCTCTCGATTCCTGGGATGGATTGAAGAAACATTTGGAAGAGCAGGGGCTTGCTGCGACTGATGCACGCACTCTGGGATTGATTCGACCGGGAAAACAGGATCGTGGTGATTATGACCTGTTTCGTGGTCGCGTGATCTTCCCGGTTTATGACCTGTCTGGCAGAATCGTCGCTTTTGCAGGACGTGTTTTAGATGACAGTAAACCAAAATATATTAATTCACCGGAATCCCCCATCTATCACAAGGGGCGGGTTTTGTTTGGTCTGTATCAGGCGCGACAGGCCATGCGGCAGAGCGGTGAAGTGCTTCTGGTCGAAGGTTATTTTGATCAACTGGCGTTGTATCGAGCTGGATTTCCCCAAGTTGTTGCGACTTGCGGAACTGCTCTGACCTCTGATCATGCGCGACTTCTTAAACGCTATGTTCAACGGGTTGTCCTGTTGTTCGATCAAGATGCCGCTGGAAAGAAGGCAACTTTTAAGGCTATGACGGTGTTGCAGGAGGAGGGTGTCCCTGCGGCAGTGATTGAATTACCAAATGGTGAGGATCCTGATTCCTTTATTCAAGGGGAGGGAGCGGAGGCGTTTCGTGATCGATTGGAAAAAGCGCGCTCAGTCATGGATCTGTTTATGGATGATATCCTGGCCGAAGCGGGAAATGGTATTGAACAGAAGGTTCGGGCTGCGGAACAGATTGTCGAACAAATTTCTGGGCTAAGTAGTGAATTGGAGCAGGGGCTTTATTTGAAAGAGTTGGCTCAGCGTAGCGGCATTGATCTTGAGCAGTTGAAACAGGTGAATAAAAAGGCAATGGGTCGGGTGCAGCAGCCGAAAAAACTAAACTATTCCGCACCCCATTTGTCCGAAGATTATCCATCGCCGGGAGCCACTTTTACTAAACGAGGTAGAGAAAATTCTGCTGCACCGGGAAGGCAGATTGAAGCAAAGCCAGAGTGGAGTCGTTCTGAAGAAACTCTACTATGCCTTTTGCTGCAAAATCATGTCAGTTCAAAAAAAATAATCACGGCTGGTGGACTTGATCTTTTTACCCATCAGGTGGCCCGGGATATAGCGCAGATATTACTCGATAATTCAACCGATTCTGGTCTTGATATAGAATCATTTATTGGAAAGCTTGACCCCGATAAAGTCCGTTTATTAACGGCTTTATCGATACATGACCAAGGTCAATTCAGCGAAAATATCGATGCTCTTTTTACGGGATGTTTAAACGCTTTACAACGGGAACGAAATAAGCGCCAGCGGGGGGAACTGCGTGAGGAAATTCGTCGTTCTGAGCTGGCTGGGAATCAGGAACAAGTAAAAAAATTACTGGAACAGTTTAAAAATTTGAAATAGCGGTTACACTTATCAGAATATAGTAGTCTGCATATGTTCAGACGGTAGAGGAGAACAGGCAATAATGGCAAAAAAAATAAACCCGGATGAAATTCAGCAACTGATCGATATGGGGAAAGAAAAAGGCTTTCTGACCTATGATGAAGTCAACGATATGTTGCCAGCTAACATGGTGTCCTCAGAACAACTTGAGGATGTGATGAGTATGTTTGGTGAAATGGATATCGAAATAGTTGAATCTGAGAGTAAGGCGTCAAATTCAAAAGACGATGATAGCGAGGAGGACGAACGAGAGGTTGAGCTTGAAGCAGGTACTCTCGGTCGAACCAGTGATCCAGTACGTATGTATCTTCGTGAAATGGGTCAGGTCGCACTGTTAACTCGTGAGGGTGAGGTTGAAATTGCCAAACGCATCGAAGAGGGTGAAGCCCAGGTCACTAAGGTGGTGATGCGTACTCCAATTGCAGCTCAGGCTGTGTTGCAGTTGCTTTTACGGCTTGAGAAAGAGCAGATTCGAGTTTCTGAGATCACTCGAGACTATGATGAAGAAGAGGGTGGTGAAGCTGAAGGAAAACAACGTAAGCGCCTGCTGGAGTTGTATGAAAAACTCCGCTCCCTTGAACAGCACCTACTGGGTATACATGAATCTCTGCAGGGTTCTCCCGGTAAGAAGAAACGCCAGGGGCTGGAGGAGGAAGAGGCCGCAGACCGGAAACAGTTGATTAAGTTGCTGCGTGAAATCCGGTTGAAAGATTTTCAAGTTGCCAAGGTCGTTGATCGTCTTAAAGATATGGGTAATCAGGTCAAGAAAGGGAAGGCTGAAATTGCCGATTGTGAGGAGAAAGTCAATCGTCCTTATACGGAAATCAGCGGTTATTTGACTCGTATGCGGCAAAGTGATGAGGATGCGCATGCTGTTGCTGATGAGTTGAATGTTGCCGGGGATGTCCTGTTGTCGGTTGAGAAAAGGTTACAGGCAGCTGAACGGAAGTTTAAGCGGGTGACCGAAGAGTCTGGATTTGAGCCTGGAGATTTACTTGAATATTTAAAGAAAGTTTATAAGGGAGAATGGATCGCTAAAAAAGCAAAAGCTGAGTTGGTTGAAGCCAATCTACGCTTGGTTGTTTCAATTGCAAAAAAATATACCAACCGCGGCCTGCAATTTCTTGATCTGATCCAGGAAGGGAATATCGGTTTGATGAAAGCGGTCGATAAATTTGAATATCGGCGTGGTTACAAATTTTCTACTTATGCTACTTGGTGGATTCGTCAGGCAATCACCCGTGCAATTGCCGACCAAGCTCGGACTATCAGAATCCCTGTGCATATGATTGAGACGATTAACAAGCTGATAAGAACCACCCGTCAGTTGGTTCAGGAGTGCGGACGCGAGCCAACTCCGGAGGAAATTGCCGATCGTATGGATCTTCCACTGGATAAAGTCCGGCGCGTATTGAAAATTGCCAAAGAGCCGATCAGCCTTGAGACACCGATTGGTGAGGAGGAAGACTCTTCTCTTGGCGATTTTATTGAAGATAAGGGCGTAGTTTCACCACTAGAAGCAGTTCTAAAAGGGAATCTTTCCGATCAAACTTCACGCGTGTTGGCTTCATTAACTCCTCGAGAAGAGAAGGTTTTACGGATGCGGTTTGGTATCGGTGAAAAATCTGATCATACTCTTGAAGAGGTTGGCCAGGATTTCAACGTAACGCGTGAACGGATTAGACAGATTGAAGCGAAGGCTTTGCGTAAGTTGCGCCATCCCAGTCGAGCTAAAAGGTTGCGGGGGTTTGCTTCTACTGAAGGTTGATCGCGTCATAATAACGGTTGCCCTGCTGGCTGAATTTATTGCTGAGCCGTTTTGTTTTTGACGCATTTGTTGGCGGATGATTTTAATTTGTTTAATATCGGTAAAAATGATACTTTTGCTTGACAGATATGGGCTATTTTTCTTAATCTGATCGTTCGTGCGAAGGGCCCATAGCTCAGTTGGTTAGAGCCGCCGGCTCATAACCGGCTGGTCCCAGGTTCGAGTCCTGGTGGGCCCACCATTAACCCTAGCGGTATTTACGCTACTAACTTTATTAGGCAGTATAGATTGAACGGAGATAATCGCTTAACAAGGTTGACGCTTCCAGATATTGAACCCTGGGGGAGTGTAGAGATCGCGGCACTGTTCGCAAATGTAGAGAAGCAAATAATAAGAGAGTGCACCGAAAAACCGGTGCACTCTTTCTTTTTGTGGGAGAAGGTCTATGGCTAAACAAAAAATGACATGTTTAGCTGATATCATTGGTCTTCTCAACCGTCTTTGTCCCCCAGCTTTAGCTGAAGATTGGGATAATGTTGGTTTGCAAGTTGGTGATCCGACTGCAAAAATAGATAAGATTTTGGTCTGTCTGGATGCTGAGGAAATTGCAATTCAGGAGGCATACCGTCAAGGTGCCCAACTGGTTATCTCCCATCACCCCCTCATTTTTAACCCAATTAAACATCTGGCTCCTACAGATATGACTGGTCGGGTTCTCTTCCAGGCCATCAAACAGGATATCGCTGTTGTTAGTGCCCATACTAATCTGGATCGTGCTGCCGATGGATTAAATGACTGGTTAGCTGAACGATTAGGGGTGAGGGATATTGTCCCTCTGGAACGTCCTGAAAATGATCACTATTATAAGCTGGTTGTCTATGTTCCTCTTGGACATGAAGTCGAAGTTCGTGAAGCTGTTTTTGCTGCTGGAGCAGGGCAAATTGGTGCTTATGACCACTGTTCATTTACGAGTCAAGGTATTGGAACATTCCGTGGTGATCAGAAGACACAACCTTTTATCGGACAGCCTGGTAAAATTGAAATGACCGAAGAGGTTCGTCTGGAAACAATTGTTCCGGCTTCCATATTGAATAAAGCCGTTTCACGAATGTTAAAAGCTCACCCTTATGAGGAAGTTGCATATGATCTGATCCCTTTGGCTAATGACCGCTTGGATGTCGGATTGGGGCGTGTTGGATATCTGGAAAAACCAGTTTCATTGCAGTCTTTTGCTGAGCAGGTCAAGTCAGCATTAAAACTTTCATCGCTTAAATTGGTAGGGGACTTACAACAGCAAATTAACAAAGTTGCTGTTTGTGGTGGAACCGGGATGTCACTGTTTCCGACAGCATTACGGCATGGTGTCGATTGTCTGGTTACCGCCGATATCAAGTTTCATGAGGCGCAAAGAGCAAGAGCTGAAGGCATGGCGTTGATTGATGCTAGCCATTTTGCTACGGAACAAATAATGGTGGCGGAGCTTTCCAAGCGTTTACGGAATGTTTTTGCCGAACGGAAAATTGAAGTTAAAATTATAGAAATGACAGCAGAATCTGATCCTTTGGTTGCTTTCTGACTGTCACAACATGTACTGAAAACGGAGGTTATTAACGTGCGAAACACAATGAGTCTGCTGAAAGATTTACAGGAGATTGACCAAGAGATCAGCTCTATTGAGGGCACCCGTAAAGGCTACCGAGATGAGTTAAATACTTTTGAAACTGATGCTAGCAGAGTTCAGGAAATGCTTGATCAGCTGAATGATGAGGTGGCACTGCTGCAACAATCAGAGGCAGAGCTGCAGCAAGGTTTGCTGAAGGAGCGGGATAATGTGACCCGGGTAGAAGCGCGCCTGCCCGAGATCCAAACCCAGAAAGAATATGTTGCTGTTCTAAAAGAAATCGATATCGCTAAGAAAGCGAACAAAGATGTTGAAGAGCAGATGCAGGCAAAGCAGCAGGAAGTTGCAGTTCTTGAGGAGGATCTTCAGGAAAAAAACGATGAACTTGCAGCTATTCAGGAAAAATCAGAAGCACGTGGTGCCGAACTACAAAAATTACTGGTGGAATCTGAAGCAGTACTCCTGAAACGGACGCAGACACGAGAGTCGGTTGCTGCTGAACTTCCTGTAAGTCTGCTGCGTAAGTACCATACGTTATTCAAGCGCCGGGGTGGATTGGCACTTGCTCTAGCCAGTAATGGAGCATGTCTTGGTTGTCATATGCAGTTACCACCACAGCAGTATAATAGGTTATTGAAAGTTGCAGAGATACAAACCTGTCCCCATTGTAATCGGATTCTCTACGTAGATGATGGCAAGTAAAACTACAAAATAATCTAAGATTGATGTGCGTGCAAGAACTGTAAGATACCAGTAAATGTGGTCAAAGAAGGACAGATGATCGCCGGTCTACCTTGGTGGACGGGAGGAAAGTCCGGGCTCCAAAGGACAGGATGGTTCCTAACGGGAACCGGGGGTAACCCTAGGGAAAGTGCCACAGAGAGAAGACCGTCTACCGATGCTTTAGCAACGGTGGATAAGGGTGAAAGGGTGAGGTAAGAGCTCACCAGTTCTGGCGGTGACGTC
>JAOZLQ010000145.1 GCA_029934755.1 Desulfuromusa sp.
CCTGTCCGAATCCTTGATCGCTTTTTTTCGGCAGAAGTGTAATTCGCACCGTCCTATTCAATATATTGCAGCTAAACTCCCCTTTGAGTTTTTCTGGTAGTACCGAAACCTGCAAATGATAGCGACCCAGAAAAGCCATCGGCCCCTCTGCAGTCGTGCCATCGAGAACCGAACCCGAGACAACGCGTTGCTCGCCTGAACTAAGTTCATCAGCCGTTAACTCATCAAGAGAAGCACCAAGCCGGGTACGTATCAAGCGTGGGTTTTTAACCCCAGGGCCGCCAAGGGCAATAACACGTTCGGTAGGCAGTTGTCCGGAAATGAAGAATTTGCCATAAGCGATGACATCCTGATAGTTGATCGACCAGACCACCTTCCCTTCATTCACTGGATCCAGAAAGTGGATGTGAGTCCCGGCGAGTCCAGCAGGATGGGGGCCATCAAACTCTTCCTTACTGACTCCGTTAACTGTTGGCAAAACGACGCCCGGTGCCTGACAAACAAAGACCTTTCCTTCGGTCAAACAGGTAAGAATTTTGAGGCCATTAGCAAAGGACTGCTCCTCTTCTTTAATAATCAGCTCTGCTTTTGCTGCCAAAGGGTTGGTATCCATTGCAGTCACAAAAATAGAACGTGGGAGGCTTTCAATAGCGGGAACTTTACTGAAAGGTCGGGTTCTTAATGCTGTCCAGAGACCTGATTCAACCAAGTTGGTAACCACCTGATCTCGATCCAGACTCTCAAGCTCTGCTTCGGGAAAGGAGTCGAAGCTTTCAGCATCAGTGCCATTCAGCTTAATAACAACCGATTGCAGTACTCGACGCTGCCCACGGTTGACGGCAACCACTTCGCCGCAACCCGGAGACGTGAACTTGACTCCCGCAGTTTTTTTGTCGGCAAATAACTGCTGTCCAAGCTTGACCTGATCACCAACCTTTACACACATGCTTGGCTTCATGCCGACATAATCTGGACCGAGCACCGCAACGGTTTTAACCGTCACACCGTCAGAAATTGTCTGTTCGGGGCTGCCAGTAATTGGCAGATCCAAGCCCTTACTGATTTTCATCATGTTAGTGTACTTTCTAAAAAGGGTTGTGAATCAATCCGTATGCCAACTTTGTGATGCCCATAAATTAAGGTTGAAGTACTGCACAGCGGACAAAGTAAATAAATTTTATTTTATATTGCTTTTGAAGTTGTGCCGAAACCGACATCTCCAACTATCATTTTACAAGACCGTTAAATTAAGTATAAAATATTCTCTACGAAAGACCGTCTTCCTCTCAAAATGTGCTATTTGTTAAAAAATAATCGTACACAGTATACACGGACAGCGGGGGAAAACAATAAGAAATGTGACTTTATTTTTTCTATTCACGGCTTTCTACCGTTAAAGGAGATTCCGCCTAGATCAGCCTGTAGTATAGCCTGAAGGGGTAAAACGATATTTCATATTTTCAAAACAAATGGAGAAAAAATGAAACAGTTAACTTGTGCCTCAATTCAATTCAACATTACTCTTGGGTATATTGACACTAATATTGATACCGCTACTGCGGCTTTGCAGCGAGTTGCTCAGCAGGGGACAAGACTAGCCGTATTGCCCGAGATGTGGAGTTGTGGTTACGACTATCGGAATCTTACAGCGCTTGCAAAAGAGACTCCTCGAGTCTTGGAAGAGCTACAAAATGAATGCCTTAAGCTTGATCTGGTCACCGTTGGAAGCCTGCCAGAACTCAAGGATGGTACTATTTATAATACGGCCTATGTTGTTGATAAAGGCGAGATCGTCGGGAGCTATCGCAAATTACACCTGTTTTCAACCATGCGCGAAGATCAGTTTCTTGGAGCCGGAAACCATAGTTTAGTTGTCGATACGTCAGTTGGTCGATTAGGAATAGCCATCTGCTACGATCTTCGCTTTCCCGAATTGTTCCGTAAGCTGGCGCTGGAAGGTGCAGAAATCATCTGCATCCCTGCTGAATGGCCGAAACCACGGCAGGAACACTGGAAAACCCTGCTACGTGCCCGGGCAATAGAGAATCAACTTTTCGTGATTGCTGCTAACTGTTGTGGGATTCAGGGCAAACTCGATTTTTTCGGACTCAGCCAATTAATATCGCCCCTAGGAACTGTATTGGAAATAGCTGGGGAAGAAGATACTGAATTGATAGCCAACTTTGACTTTTCCGAAATGAGCAATTACCGCGAGCAAATTAAAATTCTAGTTGATCGCCGAGCTGATATTTACGGAACACCTTAACCGATGATCCATCATCACCAGATACCATATTTGAATGGTATTTTTCGCTTCGACCATTAATTACTCGGCCAGTGGTTGCGCGTTCTGACGATATTTTTTGGGAACTTGCTGCAGACTGTCTGCGAACTGCAAGTTTCCACCGGCGTCAACATAGAGGTAACGGCTATTTTTTTCGGCTGATTCTACTGGAGATGTTGCCGTTTTTTCAATCACAGACTCGATGGAAGCAGGCCGCAGAACAGCACCGACTCCCATCAGTTCGACCAAGCGAGCCCGGAAATCAACGTAGAACAATTGTGTTTGCTTCAGTCCCGGTGCGTTTAATGGCAATTTGATCATCAACTGGTCAAAACCAAGTGACAGCGAAAGAATCACCACAACCCACAGAACATATTTCAATAATTTCAGCATTTCAGCTCCCGTACACAGCAAATTCATACTACCTGCGTCGTCGCCAAAACTCAAGAAATCGATAAACTTATCCCGGGCTATGTAATTTGACTTCAGATATAAGTTCGATGTAAAAGATAAGGCTGACTTATTACTTTAGGAGCTTAAAATATGAGCAATACAGATTATGATGTCGTAATTATCGGGGGAGGTCCAGCGGGAATGACAGCTGGTCTTTATGCTTCCCGTGCAAACCTGAAAACCATGTTGTTGGAAAAAGCAATCATGGGTGGACAGATGATGACCACCACCACAATTGAAAACTGGCCGGGATATCCGGGTGGCATCGGTGGACCGGAACTGATGATGCGCTTTCAAGAGCATTGCGTTGAATTTGGCCTGGAAACCGACTCTGGCACCGTTGAAAAGATCATTGATAACGGCACTACCAAGACCGTCGTTATCGATGACAAAGAGATAACCTGTAAAACAATCATTGTTGCAACAGGAGCGATTCCAAGCAAACTGGGGATTGAGGGAGAAGAGACCCTGGTTGGCAAGGGAGTTTCTTACTGCGCAACCTGTGATGGTGCTTTTTTCCGCAACGTTCCTATTGCCGTTATCGGCGGTGGAGATACTGCCGTTGAGGAAGCGCTATTTCTGACCCGATTTGCCAGCAAGGTAACGCTGGTACATCGTCGTGATCAACTTCGTGCCACTAAAATCCTTCAGGATCGCGCCTTGGCAAATGATAAAATTGAAGTTGCCTGGAATTCGGTAGTTGATGGATTTGAATCTGATACCAGTGGTCTGACCGGTGCAATCCTGAAAGACACCAAAACTGGCGAGACTCGCAAAATTGAACTGCAAGGGATGTTTGTTGCCGTCGGGGTCACTCCCACCACTGAGTTTATCCGTGATCTGGTAGATGTAACCGAAGACGGCTACATCAAGGCTGGCGAAGACACCCAGACTTCTGTACCGGGGATTTTCTCTGCTGGAGACAACCGCACTACAGTTCTCCGGCAAGTATCCACTGCTGTTGGCGATGGTGCTGTTGCCGCAGTTATGGCTGAAAAATATATAGATGAGCTGGGGTACCAGGAATAAAGCCAGAAGAACAAGACTGAAGCTGTCTAGGCGTTCAGGTATTGAACCTTCAGCCTAACAGCCTTCAGTCTGGACTACTTACATACGGGGAGGGGGAATGCTCGCTAAAGTTATTTCCGGAGCGTTGATTGGTATCGATGCTTATCCGGTTGAAGTTGAAGTCGATATTGCTCAAGGTTTACCGCAATTTTCCACCGTTGGTCTGCCTGAAGGTGCGGTCAAAGAAAGCAAAGATCGCGTCAAGTCAGCTATCAAAAACTCCGGTTATGACTTCCCTGCCCGCAGGATAACCATCAATCTTGCTCCTGCCGATATCCGCAAAGAGGGGGCTGCCTTTGATCTGCCCATCGCCATCGGTCTTCTCTGTGCAACGGGTGTCGTCAATGCAGATAATCTTAAAAATTTTATTCTCTTAGGTGAACTTTCCCTCGATGGGCAAATTAAACCTGTGCGTGGCGTTTTGCCGGTTGCCGTAGCGGCTCGTGATTGGGGAGACTATTCTCTCTTGGTGCCGACGGACAATGCTGAAGAAGGAGCCGTCGTTGCTGGGCCCAAAGTTTATCCCGTACATGATTTGGGAGAAGCAGTTGCTCTGATTAATGGTGAACAGCAATTTGCCCCTTACCAAACGACAGAAAATCTGTCAGACAGACCCCCAACTGCAGAGGGAGAAGACTTTGCCGAAGTGCGTGGACAGGAGCATGTTAAAAGAGCGCTTGAAGTTGCAGCGGCTGGCGCTCACAATATTTTGATGTCCGGTCCTCCTGGTAGCGGTAAAACTATGCTGGCACGACGGCTACCGACCATTCTGCCCGATTTTTCCTTTGAGGAAGCTCTTGAAACCACCAAAATCCATTCGGTTGCCGGATTACTCTCACGTAAAAATGCCTTGGTGCGTCAACGCCCCTTCAGATCACCACACCACACGATCTCCGATGCCGGGATGATTGGTGGTGGTAGTTATCCCCGCCCGGGAGAAGTCTCCTTAGCTCATCGTGGAATCTTGTTTTTAGATGAATTTCCCGAGTTCAAAAAAAATGTTCTGGAAATGCTCCGCCAGCCCCTTGAAGATGGCCAGGTCAGTATCAGCAGAGCTGCTTTAAGTCTAACCTATCCAGCAAATTTTATGCTGGTTGCCGCCATGAACCCCTGCCCTTGCGGTTTTCTCGGTGATCCCCACCACGACTGCACCTGTACCCCACCCATGCTGCATCGCTATCGCAATCGCCTCTCTGGACCACTGCTTGACCGGATTGATCTGCATGTCGAAGTCCCCAGAGTCCCACACAAAGATCTGACCGATCAAAGCACGACCGAAAGCAGTGCAAATATCCGCGAACGGGTTAATCGAGCACGAAAAATTCAGCAAGAACGCCTTGCCCCTTTTAACTTACACGCTAACAGTCAAATGCAAACCCGGCATATCCGCCGCTTTTGCAAACTTGACGCAAAAGGGGATGCGTTACTGGAACAAGTCACCGACAAACTTGGACTTTCAGCGCGGAGTTTCACACGGATTTTAAAATTGGCAAGAACAATTGCCGATCTAGCTGGAGTTGAGCAGATTGAAACTTTACATCTAGCCGAGGCAATTCAGTATCGGGGGCAGGATCGGAAATTGGGGTAATGGGGAGAGGGAGGAAAAGTATTTTCACAAATTTCCATAAGTGCCGCTCTTTCCTGATTCAGTCAGTGCTTGCAATGAAAATTAGGGATTCCCGCGCTCCTTTCTGAAAGTCGTAAGATCCACTACATTTGATTTCTCCCGTATATCCAGCATGTTCAGTAGAGATTCGTTCCATTTTTTTTGTGGCTTAAAATAGTCTTTATCTCTGCCGCGCTTACGCAAGGAATCGTTGACGAGCTGCCCCAAGACAAATTCCATTTTTGCCGTTTCTGGCAGTCCTCCTAGATGATTTTCAATGTAATATTCCATTTCATTTACAATTTGACGGATATGCGCATGAATGCTGCGGTCCAGCCCTTGGGTGCAGATGATGGGAGAACATTGTCTGCGAACTTCAGTTCTCAACTTTCCTCTTAGCTTGGGATGCAGTACGGCACGTACCCAACCTGCCTCGGCAACAATCCGAGAACGAAAAACCTTG